>DAMDNS010000118.1:0-7273 GCA_032083605.1 Ureibacillus sp. | reverse complement strand
TACTTACCCTAGTATCACTAATATAGAGCCATTACAAACAGGTGTACTTCACTTTTTAGCGTCTGTCCCATTACAAGTAGAGACAGATGGAAAGCCGGTAAAAGCCGTGATCACAGTTAACGGTGAAAACTTTGAACAAATAATTAGATAAGTTATAAAAGAGGCATGCTAAAAGGTATTTCTTTTTCTATGCATCAAAAAAGCGGTGAGAAAATGGCAACAAGAGAACTACCATCGTGGTCTACGAGAAGATGTCTCAGTAATATAGAGCTATGAGCATGGTAATGTCTACCGCTATCAGCACTATTAAACCTAAATGCCGCTATAAATGATTCTTTAGTTTTTGCATTGGTTGGCAATTTTTTAAAATTCGGAATTAGTACAAAAATAGAACATTCTATCAAAAAAAGCCAGTTAGCATTTAAGCTATCTGGCCTGAGAGTTACCTTACCGTATAAAATATATTAGAAGAAATTCTCCAAAGTCTCCCCAAATTAGTTGGGGAGACTTTGGGGGGTAACGGTAAGTTGAAAATATATAGTTTGTATAAAGTACTAGTAATATCAATACTTCTTATAAAAGTACGAATTATTTAATCCCTTGAGCTTCTTTCCACTCCAAGAATTCATCGTATGATAATTGTTTATCTAAAATTGAACCATCTTCTTGAATTTCAATCACACGGTTGGCAATTGTTTGAATAAACTGATGGTCATGTGATGTAAAGATCATTGCGCCTTTAAAGCGAATTAAGCCTTCGTTTAGTGCTTGAATCGACTCTAAGTCTAAATGGTTTGTAGGTTCATCTAATAATAATACATTCGAATTTGAAAGCATCATTTTAGATAGCATACAGCGAACTTTTTCTCCTCCAGATAGAACAGAAGGGGATTTCTTAACTTCTTCACCAGAGAATAGCATACGGCCAAGGAAACCGCGCAGGAAGCTTTCTGTTTCGTCTTCAGGAGAATACTGACGCAGCCATTCAACTAATGATTTTTCGGAACCAGTAAAGTATTTATCGTGGTCATTTTCAAAATAGCTTTGAGATGTTGTTACACCCCATTTAAATGAACCGCTATCTGCTTGGCGTTGTTCCATTAAAACGTCCATTAAAGCTGTTTTAGCAATTGGATTACCAAGTAAAATAATTTTATCTTCCTTGTTCATCATAAAGCGAATATCCTTAAATAACACTTCGCCTTCCTGTGAAGCGGATAATCCATCAACTGTTAAAACGTCATTTCCAATTTCACGTCCAACCTGGAAGTTAATGAAAGGATATTTACGGCTAGAAGGCTTGATGTCCTCCAACTCAATTTTATCCAGCATTTTTTTACGTGAAGTTGCTTGGCTTGATTTGGAAGCATTTGCAGAGAAACGAGCAACGAAAGCTTGCAGTTCTTTAATTTTCTCTTCTTTTTTCTTGTTTTGGTCCTGTGCCATTTTAAGTGCCAATTGGCTTGACTCATACCAGAAATCATAGTTACCAACGTAAATTTGGATTTTAGAGAAGTCCAAATCCGCAATATGCGTACATACTTTGTTTAAGAAGTGACGGTCATGGGATACAACAATTACTGTATTTTCAAAGTTGATTAAAAACTCTTCCAGCCATTTGATCGCCTTTAAATCTAAGTGGTTGGTAGGCTCATCCAGTAATAGTACGTCCGGTTTTCCGAATAAAGCTTGAGCTAATAGTACTTTTACTTTATCGGAACCTTCTAGATCCGCCATCTGTACGTAATGAAGTTCGTCACCAATACCTAAACCATTTAACAATGTTGCAGCTTCAGATTCAGCTTCCCAACCATTTAAGTCTGCAAATTCACCCTCTAATTCAGCAGCACGCATGCCGTCTTCATCAGAAAATTCTTCCTTCATATAAATTGCGTCTTTTTCAGCTTTTACTTCCCAAAGACGTTTGTTACCCATTACAACAGTGTCAAGAACGTTATATTCATCGTACTCAAAGTGGTTTTGCTTTAATACGGATAAACGCTCATCTTTCCCCATAGATACGTGACCTTCTTGAGGCTCGATATCTCCAGATAAGATTTTAAGGAAAGTGGATTTTCCTGCACCATTGGCCCCGATAAGTCCATAACAGTTCCCCGGTGTGAATTTAATATTTACGTCTTCAAATAGTTTGCGATCGCCATAGCGAAGGCCTACATTGCTAACTTGAATCATGTAAGCTCCTCCTCGTTTATAATTGTTGATATTATGCGGTTTATCAAAGGTTTAATTTTATACGCAATACTGTATATTATATCACAAATAGCATAGAAGGGAAAAGAATTGGTAAGTAAATGTTCCAAAAATAGCCCTAAATTTTTCCCTAATAAATATACGTAGGAAGTTATGATTATTAGTAAAAATGTAAAGAGTTGCAAATAAATAATTTTGATTTCAAATCTTCTCTAGCAATTTGGAAGTAGGCATTGTTCCCTTTATTTCTATTTGATAGGTTCGTGTTCATTTCTAAAATTTTTTTAATTACTGTTTTAGTAAAACTCATTTTTAAGATATGCTTTTATTAGCAGTTTAATTGGTTATGGCTGTCTTGTATTTTGGTATGGTCATTTTTTATTATTTTGATTAGATAAGAGAGTTTTTTGCCAAAATATTTGGTTAAAAGCTCTTTTTTATTTTATGGTGTTTTTATCATCAATTCTCCTAAGTACTTCATGTATAATAGGTAAGTGAATAAAATAGTTTAGAACAGTTTTGAATATATATTTAGATAATCTCGTTGAATTATTTTGAAAAGAGTTTCGAACAAAACTCTTACGTTATTTTTATAGTGAATATGATTGTGGGGTATTAGATGATAGAAAAAGCACAACAGGTTTTAAAACAATATTTTGGATATGATACTTTTCGTATAGGTCAACAGCAGGTAATCGAGAATGTATTGAATGGGCGGGATACTTTATGTGTAATGCCAACTGGCGGAGGGAAATCTCTTTGCTATCAGGTACCTGCATTATGCGTTGAAGGTACAACGATTGTGATCTCTCCACTTATCTCCCTAATGAAGGATCAGGTTGATCTTCTGCATTCAAATGGTATTCAAGCAGCATATATCAATAGTTCGTTAACTTATAGTCAAATTAATGAGACGATGGAAAATGTAAAAAACGGCTATGTAAAGCTTTTATATATTGCACCTGAACGTCTAGAAAACGAGATGTTTAGAAACGAGCTTTCCCAGCTAAATGTGCCATTAGTGGCTATTGATGAAGCCCATTGTATTTCCCATTGGGGCCATGATTTTAGACCGAGTTACCGAACGATTTCTTCACTCGTTTCACTGTGGGCACAAAAGCCAACTGTCATTGCCTTGACTGCAACAGCTACACCTACTGTTAGCGAGGATATTTGCTCATTATTACATATAAGTGAAAATGATAGTTTCATCACTGGTTTTTCCCGAGATAATCTTTCATTTAAAGTATTGATTGGCGAAAACAGGGAGCAATATATTAAAAGATACGTAAAAAATAACGCAACTGAAGTCGGAATTATTTATGCGGCTACTAGAAAATCAGTAGAAGCAGTTTATGAAATGCTTTTAAAAAATGGCGTACGGGTCGCCAAGTATCATGGCGGGATGGGGGAGTTGGAAAGAACCTCTGAACAAAATCGATTTCTTCAGGATGAAGTCCAGGTCATGGTAGCAACCAATGCCTTTGGAATGGGGATTAATAAGACGAACGTACGTTTTGTTCTCCATTATCAGATGCCCCGCAATATGGAAAGCTATTATCAGGAGGCAGGTAGAGCAGGCCGTGATGGATTACCAAGTGAATGTATCCTGCTTTACAGCTCTTCTGATGAACAGACACAGCGTTTTTTAATCGACCAAGCGCAAGATCGCTCGAGAATTCCATTGGAGCTTGAGAAGCTGCAAAGCATGGTAGATTATTGTCATACAGAAAATTGTCTGCAATCCTATATAGTCCACTATTTTGGTGAATCGGATGCATCCGAATGTGGGCAATGCAGTAATTGCATAGATGACCGACCAAAGATGGATGTTACAGAGGATGCACAAAAAGTATTATCCTGTGTAGTGCGAATGGGGCAAAAATTTGGCAAGACGATCACAGCTCAAGTATTGGCAGGCTCGCGTAATAAAAAAATTGAAGGCTTTAAACATTTATCTACCTTTGGGATATTAAAATCCATGACTGCAAAGGAAATCTCGAGCTTTATCGAGTTTTTAATTTCAGAGAAGGTATTACTCGTGCAACCGGGACAATTTCCTACAATATATATTTCAGATGATGGAAAGGATGTCCTTTTAGGAAAAAAACAAGTATTGCGACGGACAAAGATTGAAGAAACAACTGTCAGACGGGATGATCCATTATTTGAGCATTTGCGGATGGTTCGTAAGGAAATTGCCGAGCAAGATGGAGTTCCGCCATTTGTTGTGTTCTCTGATAAGACATTAAAGGAGATGTGTGATAAAAAACCGACAAACGAACAAATGTTTTTAGGTGTAAGTGGAGTAGGGCAAAATAAGCTGGAGAAATATGGAGAGAAATTTATCTCTGCTATTAAAGAGTTTGTTTAGACACACTTGCTAATAATACCTCTAGCATCCGTATAGAACAATATGAGTTTGATTAATTCTCAATGCTTTTGCAACTTTTCCAGCAATTTATTATTATTGGAATTTTTTAAAAAATGTATTGACCTGGTAAAAAGCTCAATGTATATTAAGTGTACCAGATTAATAGGTATTGGGTTTTGCCTACTAGACAAACTAGCGGCTTCGTTTATTTAAACGAGGCCGCTTTTTGTTTTTCTAAAACCTTGCTGCGACAAATCGAAGGAGGTATGAATAATAAAGATTTCTGACTTAATTTCTTTAAAAATGACAGCAAACTATAGCTTACTAGTAAACTAGAGGCTATGTTCGAAAATCATTAAACCCAAAAATTTAACGGACTGCTGCTTTTTAAAAAGAAAGGTGCATTATTACCCTTAAACCAACTAAAACAATTGGTAAAGGTGGTTTTTGTAGTTAAATCTTAAAACGGTAAGTAGGGTTTATCAATTACGACATAAATAATAAGGAGGAATAGGCGTGTCCGTACAAATTCAAGTTGATGAGAAAGCATTCCTAATAGATACGACCAAAAAGGTGGTCCTTAAAGAAATCGTATTAGAGATTAAACAAGGTGATTTTCTTACAATAATCGGCCCAAGTGGATGTGGTAAAAGTACATTACTGAAAATTATTGCCGGTCTCGACTCAGAGTATCGGGGAGTTGTTGATATTAATGGAAGGCAAGTAACTAAGCCAGCTATTACACAAGGATTCATCTTTCAGGAGCATCGTCTATTTCCTTGGTTAACAGTCGATCAAAATATAGCGGCTGATTTAAATTTAAAAGACGCAGCTGTCCGTCAAAAGGTTCAAGAAATAATTGAAATTGTGAGACTGCAAGGCTATGAGAAGGCATACCCAAGTGAAATATCAGGCGGAATGTCTCAAAGAGTAGCAATCGCGAGAGCACTAATCCGTGAGCCGGAAATATTGCTTCTTGACGAGCCCTTTGGTGCTTTAGACGCTTTTACACGACAACATTTACAAGATGTATTGATTGATATTTGGCAGAAGAAAAAAATTACCATGGTGCTAGTTACACATGATATCGATGAATCTATTTATTTAGGAACAGACATTGCCATCCTACGTGCAAACCCGGGACAACTGCAAAAATTAATGCATGTAGGGCTTGCATATCCAAGAAGTCGTTCGGATTCATCATTCCAGTATATACGCCAACAGGTACTAAGGGAATTTGAGAAGACCGATACAGTAAATTTCAGTGATGGAGAAGGTATTTAAAATTGAGGAGGACTCGCATGAAGAAATTTCGGTTAATCTGTACGTTGATTTTATTGGGTTTATTATTTTTACTTTCAGGCTGCTCAAGTAATGCAGAAGGCAAAGCAGGGAAGAAAGATGTAGTGAGAATTGGCATACAGCAATCACTAAGCCCCCTTTGGATAGCAAAAGAAAAGGGATGGTATGAAGAAGAATTTAATAAATTGGGGGTGGAAGTGGAATGGATTGAATTCCAAAGTGGGCCGCCGCAATTTGAAGGGTTAGCAGCAGGAAAACTGGATTTAACGGAAGTCGGGAATACACCAGTCATTGGTGGTCAGGCGGCAGATGTCCCTTTTAAAGAAATTGCGGTAACTGCTGATGGCTATTTGGCTAATGCTATTCTTGTTGGAGCAGACAGTGGAATTAAAACAATTGAGGATTTAAAGGGAAAGAAAATTGCAGTTGCAAAAGGCAGCAGTGCATTTGGATTCCTCTATCAAGTGCTTGAAAAAAACAATATCGATCCAAGTGAAATAGAAATTATTCAACTGCAGCCGGATGAAGCTACGCCAGCATTTGAAAATGGTACAGTGGATGCCTGGAGTATTTGGGAGCCATTTATCTCTATTCAAACAATTCGAAACAACGCTGAAATCCTGGTAAATGGAAAGGATGTAAATCTTTCTTCACCTTCCTTTGCAGTAGCTCGTCAAGGAATTATAGATGAAAAACCAGAATATGCAGAAACATTCCTGGAAGTATTTGCTCGTGCAGCAGAGTGGCGTACAGAAAATAAAGATGAGGCAATAGATTTCTTTTCAAAGATTCGTGAATTGGAACCGGAAGTTGTTCAAGGTGTTTTTAATAATACGAATTATTTCGTTTCTCCAATAACAGAGGATTTTAATGCGGGACAACAAAAAATCGCGGACTTATTATTTGATTTAGGTGCGATTGAAAAATCTATTGATACTTCCAAAGCTTTCGATAATCAGTTTACAGAAAACTTAAAGAAAGAGGAATAGTGAATGAACGTTGAATCACAACAAATTTCTTATTCAAACGTTACTAAGTCAAAGGGAAGAAATAAAAGAAAGCTGCCAACATGGTTTAAAGGTTTTGTATTGCCAGTTGTTGTAATAGTTGTCTGGCAAACGGTGTCGGGTCGGGGATACGTTTCTGATACTGTGTTGCCCAGTCCATTGCTTATTGTTGAATCATTCATCTCATTATTGATGAGTGGTGAATTATTTGAACATCTGGGAATAAGTGTATTTCGTGCATTTGTTGGTTTTTTACTTGGAGCAGGGATCGGTTTATCCCTTGGTTTAATTGTAGGGTTTTCTAAACGGTCGGAGGGCTATGTTGATCCAACCATGCAAATGTTAAGAACAATACCCAATTTAGCTGTAACGCCGTTGT
>DAMDNS010000117.1:0-7286 GCA_032083605.1 Ureibacillus sp. | reverse complement strand
TATAGAAGTCACTTTCTGCCAAGAAATCGAATTTCTGTGGAAAGATCTGTTTTAATTTTTTTATTACATCACTTTTCGAAACACTCGTTTCTGCAGCGGCTACTTCAATCATTAAATTTTTGGCAGGCTGTTGTTCATTTGTTTGTGCATGACCCACTGACATAATCCCAAATGACATGGCTAACGTTAGAATCGGTATACCAACCTTATTAAATTTTGACAAATTATTCCTCCTCAACTGTTATACCAAATATTGTAATATAAACTCTGAAAATTAAAAATAGTATTTTCTTATTTTTTCTTATTGCCTTTTTATATTATTTCGCATAAAAAAGGGCAGCTTTACTTTTCAAACTGCCCTTTTCTACTTTTCGATTATTATATTTATAATTACGGTAAATTCTCCTTAATGCTTCACTACATTGAAATTCTCGCTAATTAATAACCAGTTTTGAGGGAATGCGAATCCTAGCTTCCAGTAACTAATTCCTCGCAGGTTCAACCGTTTCATGAGATTAAATTTCGCTTGAATAGATCTGGCATCCTCAAACCATACCTTGTGAGCCTTTCCTTCATTATCCACGTAGTTAAAATGTGGAGCTTGTGCTGTATAATCATATTCGATTGCCGCATTATATGTTTGGGCCAACTCAATCGCCCTTTGAGGACTTACAGCTCGAGCATATTGCCCCCCCTGAACAAAAGGAAGCGTCCAATCATAGCCATATAAGTTTTGGCCCATCATTATTTTATCTGCCGGCATTTCTGTTAAAGCATATTGGATAACCTCTTCTACCTGTGGAATTGGTGACACCGGCATTGGTGGCCCCCCTGAGTAGCCCCACTCATAAGTCATAAGTACAGAGAAGTCAACAATTTCTCCATGGGCTCTATAGTCATGTGCTTCATACCACTGACCAGCCTGCTCTGCACTTGTTTTGGGTGCCAAAGCAGTTGAAACCAAGAAGTCTTCTCCGTGTAAGTAATCTACTGCTCTTCTTAAAAAATTATTGTAAGCTTCCCGTTGATCACCTGGGAGGAATTCGAAATCAAAGTGTATATCTGATACACTGCCAATTCTTCGTGCTTCCTCCACAATGTTCTCAAGCAATACATCTTGCACAGCCGTACTCTGCAGGATAGCTCTGCCTAACTCACCGCTAAACTGACCATTTTCCAAATTGGACACTACCATCATTAAAGAGGCCCCAGCTTCTCTTGCCACTTCTGGGATTCCCTCTATCGGAAGCGGGTCAAGACTGCCATCTCTTCTTGCTTCATAGCTAAATGGCGCTAAATACGTTAAATACCTACCAACACTTCTTGCTTCATCCAACAATTCCTGACTGACTGTGTCACCGGTTGGTTCAATATAAATATTGACTTCGGCATTTCGCTTTTGCATTGGTGGAATGTATAAACGTGTCCCAACATTTAAAGGCGTGTTGACATTTATGCCATTTACTTGAGCTAAAGTATTAGCATTTGTACCAAAACGCTGCGCAATCGAGTATAACGAATCCCCTTGCTGCACCCAATAAAAACTACCAGTAATCGGAATAACTAATGCTTGCCCAATGACTAAACGCTCTGGATTTTCTAATTGATTAGCTTCAATGATTCGTTGAGACGTTGTATTATATGCTTGTGCGATTCCCCAAAGCGACTGTCCAGGCTGGATCACATGTATTTGAATCTCATTTCCTCCCTTTTCGTTCATGGTAACTACACCTAGTATTTTATGATTCTATTACTTCTTACATAACAGGAGTTTTAGAAAAAAACGTTTTTTGATAAGTAATAGTGAAAATAAGCTGAATATAAGTACCACGGAAGAATAGTCATGCGGATAAAAAAATCCCTATTTGTAGCCCACCATGGCTACAAATAGGGATTTTCATTTTAGTTGACAATATTGTGTTCGTATAAATAATCGTAAGTGACGTCGACAAATAGATATTCGTGATCGTTTAAGGCCATGGAGAAAGTACGAGTTAGTTCGCCTGTTTCGATATCGCTGTAGATGCCCGATAAGTTGCCTTTTTCCGTGTTGCGGATTTTGATAATGTTAAACAGGAAATATGGACGCCAGCTCCAATTCTTGCCTACCGCGCATTGCTCCACATCCCATTTTCCGTTATGGCGAACGATATTGGGCGAGATCTGGAAGCCTTCATCATTGCAGATATAGAAACGGAATGCATAATCCTCTAGCTGCGTTGCCAGTTGGAGAAGCTTCTCAACATTTTTCCCATCGGGCTTTGTAATATCCACAATGGCCGTTATTTTTTTTCCAAGATTTTTCATTTCATCAAACTTCGTCTCAAGCAATCTTTTCTCCGCCGAGATAAATTGCTTACATTCATTTCGGAAGCGTTCCTTTAATGTATCTTTCGGGATAAATTGGCTACTTGGTTTTTGCAAGTAAACCCCTTTAAAGAATCTTGCTCCACTTTTCCACGCATGGTGTAATTGATAGTCGGTTTGAATGTTATCAAACATAAGGGCAGCACCAATTTTTACAGCAAGCGACTGAATTGTCGTAAATACATGGTTTTGTGCTCCCCATGCATTGTAGTTTAATTGGCTAACATTAATTTTCAAGGTTGCTGGTTCGAACATTAGTATCTGATCAAGATTGCTCTCAGATCCAATATTATCCAAAGCTACTTTTACCCCGTACGTTTTTATATAGCGAATTGGATGCTGCAGCTGTTCCGTTTCCCCTCGGAACTTATGCTCTGGAATCACAAGATAGATGTAAGGCAATAATGCTTCGCCAAGCGATTCCTTGATTATTTGGAAATACCCATCACCAAAATCCTCCATCAGCAAATTAGGGTTGCATGGCAAATATAGTCTAACATGATTTTGAGCAATCTCGTCTTTGGCTAGCTCGATTGCTTTTTTAATAATTGCATGCTCTACTTCCGTCCGGATTTCTATCGGTATCGCTTCATCATATGTAAAGTCAATGACATGAATCGTTTCCCCATCTTTTGTATATTGACCAATTACTTCATAAGCAGCTATGACATGTTCATCTGCACTATAAATCGGTTCAAATAAAATTTCCATCTCATCTAGTTTTTCTAGAAAATCAAGCACATCCATCCACAAAACCCCCATGACTTACTACTTTTCTTATCCCCATTATACACCAATTTAGATGTCAAAAAAGATTACACAATATGAACAATTTGGAAAAAAGAATATATTATCATTATATTCTTAAATAGGCTATTTCAAAACCTTCGTCAAAATTTTACAAAGTAAATTTGGGCAACTACTTCTAACGCATTAAAAAAAGCCATTCCATTTTTCGGAATGACTTTTTTTTATATAAAGTACACAGTGATAGGTGTAATATATAACGATTTTATTTATTTAATGTTGCACTTGCTGGCGTATCTGTAACATTTTTTTCTGAAGTGCTCGGTGCTTCTTTTTTATCTGGACTTGTAGCACGTTTTAAGAATAATGATAGAACTAACGCAACAACTGTAATTCCTGTTGCAATCAAGAATGAATACTGGATTCCGTCAAGTAATGCTTGTTGACCAATTTCTACTTTCATCATTGCGATTTGCTCTTCTGACATTGGACCAGTTGCATTCGCTTGTGCTTGTGCAGCTAAATCTTCGCCAGTTGCCGTTGTTCTCTTGTTCATAATCGCGATTAATAATGCAGTCCCGATTGAACCCGCAACTTGTTGAATTGTGTTGTTCGAAGCTGTACCATGTGGGTTTAAACGTGCTGGTAAAGAGTTTAAACCGTTTGTCATAATAGGCATCATAACCATGGAAATACCAACCATACGAAGTGTATAAATCATAATAATGTATAGGTAAGTTGAATCCATGTCCAGCTCATGCAAGAAATATGTTGAAATTGCCGTAATAGTTAAACCAGTAATTGCTAAAATTTTCGGCCCCACTTTATCAAAAAGTCGACCTGTAATTGGGGACATGATCGCCATAACAATGGCACCTGGCAACATCATTAACCCTGATTCGAATGGTTCAATTCCACGTACGTTTTGTACATAAGCAGGTGTTAAAATCATACCGCCCATCATCGCCATTGAAAGTACCGCACTAATGATAGCCGATAGGGCGTATAAAGGGGATTTGAATATTTCCATACTTAAAACCGGTGTCTCAATTTTTAGCTGACGCAGAACGAAAAGCGTAACACCAATAACCCCGACGATTATTGTCGTTAGTACGATTGGGTCAGTCCATCCATCATTTCCGGCATTACTAAATCCATAAAGTATTCCACCGAATCCGATTGTTGAAAGAACAAGCGAGAAGTAATCCAATGTCACTTTTCTGTTTGGCAATACGTTTTCTAATTTCCAAATACTAAATAATAAACTTAATACTGCAATCGGTAAGATCATTTCAAAAAGAACTCGCCAATCATAATGCTCAACAATCCATCCAGAAAGTGTTGGACCAATTGCTGGTGCCGCAATCATTACTAACCCGAACATCCCCATTGCTGCTCCACGCTTTTCAACAGGGAAACTAATTAACATAACGTTCATTAAAATTGGGGCCATTACAGATGAACCCACCGCTTGGATCATACGACCAGTTAACAATACTGGAAAGCTCGGAGCAATTGCTGCTACCAATGTACCCACTACGAAAATGGACATTGCAAAGATAAATAATGGTCTCGTTTTAAAACGAGTAATTAAGAACGCTGAAGCAGGAATTAATACCCCACTTACAAGCATATAACCTGTTGCTAACCATTGAACAGTCGAATAGGTTACACCTAGATCCGTCATGATGGTTGGTAGTGCAACATTTAATAAAGTATTATTCAAAAACGCAACAAAAGCGCCCACAAACAAGACTGCAATCATCAGATATGGGGGCTTTTCCAGAGTTTGATAATTTTTGTTCATATTTATATTTTCACTCTCTCTCTTTGATCATTTCATCCCTCGAAATACATTCTATACCGTTAGTCTATTTTTTTCAACAAAAAAATAATTATCGTCCAAAAAGTTGAAATGAAAGTGTTTTCAAATTATACTTACGGTATAAATTTCGTAAAACAACAGATGATAAGGTGAGGTTATGAACAAAAGAAAACGACAAATCATTCATGCAGCACGCCAGCTATTTTTAGAAAAAGGATTTAATGATACATCTATTATTGACATTATTTCTTCAGCCAATGTATCCAAAGGAACTTTTTATAATCACTTCAGCTCGAAAGTTCAGTGCCTAATCGCAATCCTGGAAGAAGCCAGGGAAGAGATTATAACTGCCAGGATTGAGGTTGCTTTAAATACGAAGCCGGATGACAAGAATGTTTTGCTAAAGCAGCTCGCTTTAGTAGCCTATGTACATAGAAGGCAAAACTTAATTCAAATATTTGAAGCCATCTTTAAAAATAATGAGCCTGAGTTAAAGCAAGTGATTGAAAAGCAGCTGATTCGTGAAATTGAATGGCTTGCATCTCGCTTTATCGATGTATATGGGGAACAAATCCGTGAATATTCATATGAATGCGCCGTACAAGCTCTTGCTATGATTCAACATTCTTTCCGTATTATTGCGATGGTTACAAAACAGTTAGCAACTCCTGAGGCTGTAGTGACCAACGTTCTAAACCATATTGAAGGGATGCTTGCTCATTTACAGAAAACGGAGAGTGTGCTAATTACCTCAGATATCTTCCATGCATTACATGAAAAAGCGGAAGAAACTAAAGTAACCAGTAGTATGCTGGTACTTCAATTAGAAGGCTTTACAGAGAAGCTAACACCAGATGACTTAGAGAACGGTGTAGAATATGCAAACTATCTCTTAAATGAGTTGCGCGCCCATTCCGTGAATTTTCATGTAATGGAAGCCATCTTACCTGTTTTCAACAATGCCTTCAAAGATACACCCCATGAAGCAGAAGCAAACGAAATATCAGTTTCGCTATGGCGATATCTACAAATAAAAAAAGAAGAAAAGAATTCTCCTATGTAACAAACTAATAGTTGGGAGGTCTGTATATGGGATTGAATTTTCGCAAGAGCATTAAAATCGCTCCTGGGGTTAGAGTAAATGTAGGAAAGAAGAGCACTTCTTTAAGCTTTGGCGGTAATGGTCTACGTTATTCGATTAGCTCGAATGGTAAACGGAGATCTACTATCGGGATTCCAGGATCAGGTCTCTCCTACACAACATCAAGCGGCGGCACTTACAAAAATAGAGGCAAGCAGTACAAATCGAAGGCTTATCAACAACGTCAGCATTTAAAGCAATTGGAAAAGCAAGAAAAAAGAGAATTGGCTCGTTTTGAAGTAGAGCGTTACGAAAACTCATGTGAAATCTTAAAGTCCATTCATATGGAAGCTGACGACCCAGTTGACTGGAATTACCATTACCACAGCACTCCTCCTTTTAATGCAAACGTGGCAGGACCAAAAGAAAAAGAAGCAAAAGTGAAATTGGAAAATTACAAGCCCGGCTTTTTCGATAAATTATTTAAAAGCAATAAAAAAGAAGTGCTTGAGAATGAAATAGCAAAAGCACGTAAAGAGGATCAGGAAGCATATAAGGAATGGCAAAATCTGAAGACATTAAGTGAACGTGTGCTTTCAGGTGACTTGGATGCTTATATGGAAGTAATCGAGCAAATGGACCCTCTTGAAGATTTACATGAGTTTGGAAGTGGATTTGAAATTGGCTGCAATGACGCTTCTACCCTTTTTGTCACATTCGATGTTCATTCCCAGACCATCATTCCGAAAAATGAGAAAACCCTGACTCAAGCAGGAAATTTATCGACAAAGAAATTAACCAAAACAAAGTATTTCGACCTGCAACAGGATTACGTTTCTAGCTGTACCATACGAATCGCCCGGGATATGTTCGCCATTTTACCGGTTGAAACAGTCTATGTCCATGCCTATGACGAACAGCGAAACAGCGAAACGGGCCATGTGGAAAGATTATGCATTCTTTCTGTGAAGTTTGACCGCGCAGCACTTGAATCATTGAATTTTGATTTTATCGACCCATCAGACGCCCTCAACAACTTCCAGCACAACATGAAATTCCGTAAGACAATGGGGTTTGCCGAGGTGGAGGAAATTGAGTAGCAAAAAAAATAGCATGGAGCACCTGTGTGACCTTATAGGGTTGCATGGGTGTTTTTTTGTGCAACTACAGAAGTTGGTTTCTTACTTACTGGAATAACCCTTCCGTAAGATTAATTATCTGTAATTGGGGTAGATAGTTTATAGAAATCAAATGCAGAAAATCCAT
>DAMDNS010000116.1:0-7404 GCA_032083605.1 Ureibacillus sp. | reverse complement strand
TGGATCAAACACAATACTATTTAACGACAGCAGAAGCTGGAACTATAGCTGAAGTTTCAAATCTAGAGCAGCTAAAATCAGCATTATCTTCTCCTGATATTAAAACAATTAATTTAACTGCCGATATTTCTGAAGTAACTGAGAGTATTGTAATTGATCATGCTGTAACAATTAACGGTAATGAGCATACAATTAGCTTTACAAATGCAGTAGAAAAAAGCGGTATTATCGTAATGGCTGATGGTGTAGAAATTAATGACTTAACAGCTAAAATGACTCAAGTAGAAGGCTGGCAAGGTGTTTATGCAGTACAAGTATATGATGCCCTAAATGTAAAACTTAATAACTTTACTGGTACAGGTGCAGACGCAGCGTTACTTGTAAATGCCTCTAATGTTGAATTAACGGGTGAAACAACAGTATCAGGAAATGAATTCGGTGGTATCGAAGTATCTAAGGGTGCAGGAGAAGGACTACTTGACTCAAGTCTAGTTGTAACTGGAACTCTTGCAAACGCAGATCAAGTAGATGGTGAGCCAACAATTTGGTTAGTTCACAACCAAAATGACGCCAAAACGGCACAAGGTACTGTATCTGGTGAAGTAGTAGAAAGCATGACAAAAGATATCATCGAAAAAACAGATGCTCAACAAACACAATACTACCTAACAGCTCCAGTAGTTCAAAACTAAAAGAATTGGATGGACCAGGTCCGCAAACAATTCTGAAAATTGAATAGTAGTTTAGGTGCCAGGTACGCAAACAATTCAATAGAAACTCTTGAAGCCTAGTCTATGGTTATCTATAGACTAGGCTTTTTCTTCACTATTCAGCAAATTTTTACAATTTATCCATTCCTTTTAACATCTACTTAACAAACAACATTTACACTATACAAAAATAGGTAAAGGATGGGTATGAAATTCATGTCTAAATATCTTACTTCAAAAACACTTTTTGCACTAACTATGGCAGGAGCGGTAGTGGCAGCACCTTCTATTTCGGCAGATGCAGCTGGAAACGAGTACAAGCTTTCATTGGATGCACGCTATGATTCAGGCGTCCAAAATGTAGAAGGTGGAACAACAGAAATCGTTGCTTATAATAAGCATAATAATTCTACTTATTTAGTAAATGGTGAAACGAAAAAGGTGGAAGCGATTGCTTTAAACTATGGCAAAAAAGATGCTCTTTCATTAAAACCATTTCTGTCAGTTGATATCGCAGAGCTATTAAAAACTATCGATAGCAATTTCCAATATGGTGGGTTAACTAGTATTGCTGTGCACCCAACTGAAAATGTCATTGTTACGTCAGTCCAAGCAAAAGGATATAACGACTATGGCTACGCAGTATTTTTAACTGGCGAAGGTAAACTGTTAAGTGCTGTAAAAGTGGAGGTGCAACCAGATAACGTTACATTCTCACCAGATGGCACGAAGGCTTTAACTGCCAATGAGGGAGAACCACGGGAAGGCTATGGAGTTGGAATTGTGGATCCTAAAGGGTCACTTTCTGTTATTGATGTAGCCAATGGATTTGAAAATTTACAGGCAAAGACGATCAATTTCGAATCATTTGATAATGTAGAAAAACGTGCGGCACTTGTAAAGGATCAAGTGATTTTAAAGAAAGGTACATTACCTTCCAATGATTTAGAGCCGGAATACATCACGGTGAGCGAAGATAGTAAATATGCGTATGTTTCATTGCAAGAAAACAATGCCCTGGCAAAAATTAATCTATCTTCAAGTGAAGTAGTTTCAATTGAAGGATTAGGATTTAAGGATTTTAGCGTAGTAGGCAATGAGGTTGATATACGAAAAGATGATCGTATCAAACTTCAAACTGAAAACTATTTCGGAATCTACATGCCAGACGGAATGGCAACATATAGTGTGAACGGTAAAAACTATATTGTTACAGCGAATGAAGGCGACGGACGTGAATGGGGTGAAGAAGATACAGAAAGCTTCCATTTGAATGAAAACGAACAAGAAGTAAATGGCAATGAAATTGTGTTCTATAATACGACTGAATATGATGGCTTTGAGGATAGAAAGGAATATCTTTTTGGTGGTCGTTCATTTTCCATTATAGATGCAGATACAATGGAAGTCATTTACGATAGCGGGAGTGATTTTGAATTTATCACATCACAGCTCTATCCTAAGTATTTCAACTCAAGTAATGACAAAGTAAAGCTTGATAATCGAAGCGGTAAAAAAGGTCCTGAACCGGAGGACGTGAAAATTGGCAAAATCGGGGATGAAGTATTTGCTTTTGTAGGTTTGGAACGCATCGGAGGGATTATGATGTATAACGTTACAGATCCAGCAAATGTGGAATTCGTTGATTACTTAAATTTACGTGATTTTAACAAGGATGTTGCTGGAGATGTATCGCCAGAAGGAATGGCATTTGTAGCGGGCAATAGTCCTCAGTTAATTGTAGGCCATGAGGTAAGTGGTACAGTTTCAGTACTTGATATCCTTGAAAGAGAGACACCAGCAGTTTCAGAGGACTTTAAAGATATTAAAAAACATTGGGCAAAGGATTCAATCCTTGCAGTTACCAATGCTGGATTATTCAAAGGTGTCAATAATACGACGTTTTTACCAAACAAAAACTTTTCTCGTGGACAAGCCGCAGTAGTTTTAAATCGATTAGCTGGTAATGCTCAGGCAAGCAGTACAGCAGCTTTTAAGGATGTAAAAACAAATGCATATTATTCAGATGCTATTTCATGGGCTAAGGAAAATCAAGTCATGACAGGAACTAGTAAATCAACATTTGGTCCAAACCAATCCATTACAAGACAGGACTTTGCTCTTACGATTTATAATTTCTTAAAGATGAATGGTATTACTTTAGAAACAAACAACCAATCAACATACAAAGATGATGCCAAAATAAGCGGATATGCAAAAGAATCAGTTTATGGCTTACAAACAATAGGTATTATGGTTGGAAGCAACGGAAAATTCAATCCAAAGCAACAACTAACTCGCGCTGAAGCAGCAGCAGTATTTGCCCAGTTCATTAAATAGTATGTGTACCAGGTCCACAAACAATTCTGAATATTTTACATGCCAGGCCATGCCAACAATAATAGGAAAATTGATAGAGAATTAGAAATAGTTAAATAGAGTGAAGCGCAATTTTTGAATTTATAGAATAATTGAATAGAAGAATCTTTTATGTACAAGGTCCGCAAACAATTCCGAATCTTTTTGGGACCTGGTACACAAACAATTTAGTTACAATTCAATCATTTTTAAAGCAAATAATTCAATTGAGGTGTAAAGAAACTTATGAAGAATCGAAAGTTAAAAAGGTCAGCACATGGATTTGTTGCAGCAACTTTAACAGCAAGTATCGTAGTTCCTGCAATGCCAGCAATTGTGTCTGCTGAAACAATTACAACATCGGATTTAATTATTTCAGAATATATTGAAGGAGGCAGCTATAACAAGGCGATTGAAATTTATAATGGGACTGGTGCTGCAGTTGATTTAAGTCAATATGAGGTGGAGGCTTATTTCAATGGTTCTCTAACTCCAAGTCAAACTGAAAAGCTATCTGGTACTTTGGAAAATGGAGCAACATATGTCCTTTATAATGGTCAAGCAGCAGATGCTATCAAGGCAAAAGGAAATTTGGAGAATTCCTCAGTAATTAACTTCAATGGCGATGACGCAATCGTGTTAAAGAAAAACGGGGAAGTCATTGATTCATTTGGACAAGTAGGGGTAGATCCTGGTACCAACTGGGGCACTGATGTAAAAACTGCTGATATGACTCTTGTTCGTAAAAACACGATTACATCTGGAGATACAAATCCTGCTGACGCATTTGACCCTGCTATGGAGTGGGAAGGCTATGATAAAGATACATTCAGTTACCTAGGGGCTCATGGTGAAAATTCAACACCTGGAGAGGGTGAAGAAACTCCATCACCAACAGAGGGAGCAATCGCAGATGTTAGAGCCCTTCCATTAGGCAGCACGGTTGCCACTATTGGCACAGTGACAGCGGTAATGGGAGCAACTACGTATATCCAAGACGAAAATTCCGGAATTGTATTATATGGTTATGACCTAGGGGTTGAGCTTGGTGACAAAGTTCGTGCAACAGGAGAACTTACTGAATACAATTCTTTATTAGAAATCAACGTTACACCAGAAAGTGTGGAAGTATTAGAGAAATCTACAGTTCCTGAACCGGAAATCGTTTCAGCAGCACAGCTGCAGGAAGATAAAGAAGGCAAGCTTGTAACGGTTCAAAATGTAAATATCGAATCTGCATCGGGCGGAAATTTCACTGCCACGGATGGAGAAGGAAATACATTTGTTTTGCGACCAGCAAGCTCTTCACTGCTTTCTGTTGGGACAACTTATGAATCGATTACAGGAGTGTTAGGTTCCTATAATGATGTTTACCAAATGATTCCTCGCAGCCCAGAAGATATAGTTGAAGATTCTTCTATGGCAAGTCCAGTTGTTGCCACACCTGGTCAAGGTTTAATAAAAGAAGGTTCCACTGTTACGTTAACAACTCGAACAGCGGATGCGACGATTCATTACACAACGGATGGCAGTGAACCGACGATTGAAAGCCCGATTTATACAGAGCCGATCATGATTACCGAAGATACGACACTTAAAGCAATCGCTGTCAAAGAGGGGCTGACAGCTAGCAAGGTTGCTACTTTCGGCTACATCATTCAACTTGAAAGCATTCGAATTCATGATATTCAAGGAGAGGGCCACTATTCAAAATACAATGGCCTGAATGTGACGGATGTTGAGGGGATTGTCACACATGTAAATGGCAATGAATTTTACCTGCAAGATTTACAGCCGGATGATAACAGTAAAACTTCTGAAGGTATTTTAGTATATAAAGGTTCTCATGGTGTTAAAGTAGGCGATATAATTTCGGTTGACGGGACTGTCAAAGAATATGTAATGCCTGGCTATGCGGAAAGAAATGAAACGGACTTGCCAGTGACTGAAATTGCAGCAACAAGTATCGATGTTCTGGGAACCGGCGAACTTCCTGCACCAATTGTTCTGGGGGAAGATGTAGAGCTGCCTACAGAAGTAATCGATAATGACGGATTATCCGTATTCGACCCGGAAGAGGATGGAATCGATTTATTTGAAAGTCTTGAAGGAATGCGTGTTCAAGTAAATAATCCGAAAGTGGTTGCATTACAAAAATACGGTGAGCTGACGGTTATTCCAGGAAATATGGAAACAAATACGACAGCGGGTGGTCTTCGTATTAGCGAAAATGACTACAACCCGGAAAGAATCACGATTGATATCGGGGATGAAGACTACGTAGCGAAAATGGGCGACTCCTTTGAAGGGAATATTCAAGGTGTCATGAGCTATGGCTATAGCTATTACCAGGTGTTAAGCAATAAAGAAGAGCTTCCTCAATTAGTTGAAGGGCCAAATGAGCGTGAAACAACAACAATTACAGCAAAAGAAGATAAATTGACAGTTGCTTCTTATAACGTTGAAAACTTCTCGACGAAAGCAAATGCAGAAAAAGTGAGTAAATTAGCTGAAGCGGTTGTTGCTAATTTAAAAACACCTGACATTATCGGGTTAACAGAAGTACAGGATAATGATGGCGAAACAAATAGTGGAACAGTTGATGCGAGCCAAAGTGCACAAGTTTTAATCGATAAAATTGTTGAGCTGGGCGGACCACAATATGTATATACAGATGTAGCACCAGTCGACCAACAAGATGGTGGGGCACCTGGAGGGAATATTCGTGTAGGATTCCTTTACAATCCTGAGAGAGTAACGTTGGCTGAAGGTACAAAAGGAACAGCAACTGAAGCAGTTGACTATGAAAACGGTCAATTGACACTAAATCCAGGACGTATTGATCCAACAAATCCAGCATTTGAGGATAGCCGTAAGCCTTTAGCTGCCCAATTTGAATTTAAAGGCGAAAAAGTGATCGTCATTGCAAACCACTTCAACTCTAAAGGTGGAGACCAACCGCTATACGGTAAAAATCAGCCAGCTGTACTGGGTAGCGAAGTGCAACGTATGAAAATTGCTTCCATCGTTAATGGATTTGTGAAGGATATTTTAACAGAAGATCCAGAGGCAAATGTAGTGTTAACAGGGGACTTCAACGATTTCGAATTTTCGAATCCACTGAAAACCTTAAAAGGAAATGAATTAACAAACATGATCGAGCTTGTTCCGGCAGAAGAACGCTACTCCTATTCTTACCAGGGCAATGCACAAGTTTTAGACCATATCTTAGTATCCAATAACCTAGTGTCAAATACTGTAGTTGATATTGTTCACATTAACTCAGGCTTTATGGAAGTCCAAGGCCGTGCAAGTGACCACGACCCAGTAATGGTTCAAATCGATTTTGAAGAAGACGGAAGCTATACGCCAGGTCCAGGTAATCCCGGCAATCCAGGTAACCCTAGCAATCCAGATAACCCTGGCAATCCAGGTAACCCTAGCAATCCAGATAAACCAGATAAACCTGATTTTCCTGCCAAAGAAGACATTGTTAAAAAAATTGAACAATTAAAAAATGCTATTAAAAAGAAATTAGAAATACTGAAGAAACTGTTCTGGTTTAATTAAGTACCAGGTCCACAAACAATTCTGAAAATTGATGAATCAAAATCTGGCCAAGTTCGAATGGGAACTTGGCTTTTTAAGGTGTGCGCGGTTCTGAGAGATTTCTGAATTAGATGTGGACCAGGTACGCAAACAATTCTGATAATTAGAGGGTTGAACACGGCTTATACTTGGTTCATAGGTTCAACCGGGTTTAAATCTTCTTCGGTTTCACAAAATTGGATATAGTCATTTTTAGATTCAAGAGTTGGGTACAGGAGACAGTTTAATAGGGGGGCGGTGTTAATAAACGGATAGGAAGTGTGCTTGTCCAATTTATATAAGGGATAGCTACTGTACGGGTAAAGTTCCATGCTGGATACGATAGGCGTCTTTGTATTAATTGGATTACGGTGGATGTATCTACTTACTTTTAACATGGAAATAGGAGTCGTAACTAAATCTGAAAAATAGCGATTTTCGTAGAGATGTCCTGTATACGAATATCTTTTTTGAAAATAGTCACTGTATCGTCGGTTAATAAGTTGCATAACCTTACTCAAGGGTACTTTAGGGGATTGAATTAGGAGATGATAATGATTTGTCATTATACAATAAGCGGAAATTGTAAACGGATATTTTTCATAAGTTTTATGAAGAATACGATAAAATTCTAAAAAGTCTCTCTCCGAGTTAAAGATTGGTTGCCGATTGTTTCCTCTCATCGTAACATGATTAAAAACCTCGGGATGCCAAATTCTTCTTTTCCTTGGCAATAAACAACGCCTCC
>DAMDNS010000115.1:0-7434 GCA_032083605.1 Ureibacillus sp. | reverse complement strand
CATCTAGAATATGTAGTTGTTCTCAATACCCTTACAGAAGAAAGATGCTTTGAATTAGTAGAAGACTATATGAAATAAGCTTTTTCTTTAACATGGTTTGCTTCTTAATCCCAAATATTCTTTGGAGCTTCCCTCTTAGAGTTTGGAAGGGTCCGTTTCCGCATTATATTCCAGTAGATATTTCTTCAATCCAACCGCCTCCAACGGACCCTTGGACATAATTTGGAACATCATCGTTGCCATCTCCTCAGGTGTTTGCTGCAAATTGGAGTTTAACCAATAGCGAATGACACCTACTAATGCGGAAGAGATAAATTGGGTTACTACCTCAAACGGCAAATCTAAATCTTCTACCCTTTTATAATTTGAAACATTTCTAAACATTTTTTGGATAATAAGATTTCTTAGCTTCTCTTCAAAAGATGGGTCCCCATTTGGTCCGAGTACCACCTTTAAAAATGGAGCATTCTCTTGGAAGTAAGTAAATATGTTGATGATAAATGGGTGTGGCTCGTCTAACATTAGATATTTCTTCATATTTGTTGGGAGCATTTCTTTAGCGTTTTCTTCTAATTCCTGAAGAATCTCCTGCTCACACTTTTCAAGTAAATCGTATTTATCCAGAAAATGCAGATAAAAGGTTCCCCTATTAATCTGGGCACGGGTTGTAATATCACGAACTGTTATTGCATTAAAATTCTTTTCCTCCAATAAAGAAATAAAGGCCTGTTTTATATCGTTTTTCGTCTGCAAGGTTTTTCTTTCATATTTCAAATTATAATCGCTCCCCACTTTTTCAACATTTTGTATAGGAATGTTGATTTTTCAACACTTAGCCCATTTTTGCTTATCGAATGTCCTTTTCTTATAACATATAATGAATACCGACAGAAAATCAACACGATGTTAAATTTTAAAAGGAGGAACCATCCTGAAAGAGAACAAATTCTTCATCATCCCATTTTTTGCAGTATTAGTTTTAGCCTTTGTATTTGTCTCCACTCAAATCCCTGCTGCCCACCAATCCGTTAAAAATCTTCCCATTGCGCTTGTAAATGAGGATACCGGCGAAATGGGCCAAACCTTGATTGACAAGATCCAGGAAAATTCGAAGGCCATGCAAACGAGTGATGACCCGATGATTAAGTGGGTAATTTTAGAGAATCAACAAGAAATGGAAAAAGAAATGGCCAACCAAAATTTATATGGCGCCATAGTAATTCCAAAGGATTTTACTAATAATTTTGGTTCGCTCCAAACGCCTGCACCTACAACACCAGAGCTACAGCTATATATCAATCAAGGGAAAAATACAAACGTTGCAAATGTAGTTAGCCAGAATTTATCTGGAATGATGGCACAAATGAATCTAATGATGAGTGACCAGCTATTAACTACTGTGGCTTCGAAGAATATTCCATTAACTGTTGACCAGGCGCGTATACTGACTTCTCCAATCAGCAGTACAACTATAATGCTTCACCAAACAGGAAAATTAGGAAACGCCGCCCTATCTTTTTTCCAACCATTATGGATTTCTAGTATTTTGAGTGCGATGATGTTATTTTTTGCAGGCAAAAGTAAAAAACTTTCAACAAAAATTAGCCACCTGCAATTGAAATCAATTCAAGTACTCGTTGCTATATTGCTTGGTTTTGTCGCAGGCTTCAGCTTAACTTGGTACACAACGTTTATGTTAGGTTTCGAGTATGAAAGCTTCACGACCGTTGCATTATTCTTATCGATTACTTGCGTCAGTTTTATTCTATTAATCTCGGCAGTAATTTCTTGGATTGGTAGAGGAGGCATTGCAATATTCATCTTATTCATGTTCTTTGGTCTGCCTTTACTGCAATTAGCTCCAGAGATGCTTCCGGACTTTTATAGAGATTGGATTTATCCTTGGCTGCCAATGCGCTTTATGTTTGATGGTGTTCGCGAGATTCTTTTCTTTGACGGAGGGGCTTGGAACGCCTCAACCATTGTGTTAGCGTGGATTGCTGTTGTAAGTATTCTTGTTCACTTGGCAAAAGCGTTTGTTCCGTTAAAGAAGGATGCTAGTGACGAAGGAGCTGCAATCGATCTTTAAATTTTAACCGTCTTCGATTTATTGGAGACGGTTTTTATATGTATCTCCCAATTTTAATGTCGATCACAACATCAATCTTGCTTCTTGATTCCCGTTAACCTTTCTTTTCCACTTCGACGGGCATCGATCTTGCTTCTTGATTCCCATTAAGCCTTCATTCCCACTTCGACGGGCATCGATCTTGCTTCTTGATTCCCATTAAGCCTTCTTTTCCACTTCTACGGGCATCAATCTTGCTTCTTGATTCCCGTTAAGCCTTCTTTTCCACTTCGACGGGCATCGATCTTGCTTCTTGATTCCCATTAAGCCTTCATTCCCACTTCGACGAGCATCAATATTCCTTCTCGATTCCCATTTATAAATGTCAACACAAATATGTACAATTTCGCTTGCGTAAGGATGTACAAAATCACTCGTTTTCTTGCGTTAAATGAGCCTTTAATCGATAAGAATCACCTACAATGGTCACGACAGTTGCGTGATGTAAAATGCGATCTAAAATCGCATTCGCTAGCTTAGTTTCTTGAAAAATTGTATCCCACTCTTTGAAATTTACATTTGTAGTGAGAATCGTACTTTTCTTTTCGTATCTCATATCAATGAGCTGGAAAAAGAGCTTCGCATCTTCCGCGTCTATCGGTAAGTAACCAATTTCATCTACGATTAAAAGCTTGTACTTGGCATAATGCTTTAAACGACTTTCTAAACGGTTTTCCAACCGTGCTTTCTTCAAATTCTGGATTAAATCATGGCACTTAATAAAATAAGTACTAGTTCGTTTCTTTGCTGCGGCAATCCCGATCGAAGTGGCCAAATGGGTCTTTCCAACACCACTTGTACCTAAGAAAACGATATTCTCATTCTCCTCAATAAAACGAAGCGTTAGGAAATCTAGGATTTGTTGTCGGTTAATTGAGGGTTGAAAATCAAAATCGAAATTTGTTACTTCTTTACGATGTGGGAAAGCACCAACTTTCACCATTGCCTGCGTCATATTTTGCTCTCGGACATCAATTTCATAGTTCGTTAATTTAATCAAAGTATCACTAAAGGACAATTGATTATTTACACTAAAGTCTATGACTTCATTTAAATGTAACGTCATTTGCTTAAGCCCCAGATACTCTAGATTCTTTAATAATTGCTGATGGTTTGTTGTTGCTGGATTCATTATTTATACACTTCTCCAATCGCTGCTAAGTTCTTTTTCGCTAACTCATCAATATTAGGATAGTTAGGTATAGAAACCCCCAAAGATTCCTGATAGTGGGTTTCTTGATAATTTAATTTCTTACCGCTTAAGGGATGTTGTGCGATGAGCTCCGTGTTATAATAAACCCATATTTGATCATCATACACTTGTAGCCCAACTCTCTTTCCTTGGTACTTTGCCGGTACCGAGTATTGATTCGATTTGTAAGAAATCATGTTGGAGGCATTAACTTTTACAAGCTTATGATTGATGCGATAGGAATCTCTTACTTGGACAGTTGGTAGCTGGTGTAAGAGGTTCTTTTCTTTTTTTAATTCTAATACTGGTATCTTGCCTGTCCCCTGATGCACCTCATGATTGACTCGATTACATAAATCCTGTACAAATCGATGTAGTTCTTCTAAGGTCAGCTGACCTTGATAAGCATGAATTTCATCTAGTAGTTTCATCGTTGTTTCTACTTTTCCTTTTGTACGTGGTCTGCCCGCTATACAAGGCTTTACTTTAAAACCAAAGTCGTTAGCGAATTGTGCAAACTTATTATTCACTCTTCCGCTTGAGTATTCTGTTCTAGCTTCATCCATAACTGTTTTCATATTGTCCGTAATGATCTCTGATGGCACGCCACCAAGTGCTTCAAATGTTTCCGTTAAAAACGAAAATAATGTACTTTGTGATTTAGAGATACTTAGATGGAACGTGCGGAATCTTGAATAAGAAAGAACAAGAACTGCCACATTCACTTCTACCTGTTGACCATCCTTAGTCTCAAATGGAATACTTTCTTTCCAATCTAGTTGTGCTTGTTTACCTGGTGGAGTTTCAAAACGAGCTGTCCCTTTGGGAGAGGCAATCTTTTTGTCCTCATCAAAATAAGCTTTAAACTCTGGTGTCCTAGCTATATATGCCCTAAATGTAGACGCCGAACAATCAAGACCATGATTATCTTTTAAATATTGCCAAAGCACCCTCCGATAATAAAACTTCTGCTTTGAATCCTCCGATAAAAGTGCTGCTATAATTTCATAATATTCATCAAGCATAGATGCCTTTTTCCGTGTACGTTTAGGAATAAATCCATTTAGATATTTATCGATTGTTCTACGATCTACCCCTAACTCCCTAGCTAATTCACTTTTATTAATTTTCATCTTTAACTGCTCCATTACTTGTTTAAATTTCCCTAAGTCTGAAAGATTCTTAATCTCAAATTCTGTTTCAACATTTAACGTTATGTACATACTAATCACCCAAGATTAGTATGAAATTCATAATCAATTTTGTACACCTTTATTCAAGCACGTTTGTACATATTTAAATTATCATTTCTACCCATTAAGCTTTCTTTTCCACTTCGACGGGCATCGATCTTGCTTCTTGATTCCCATTAAGCCTTCATTCCCACTTCGACGGGCATCGATATAGCTTCTTGATTCCCATTAAGCTTTCTTTTCCATTTCTACGGGCATCGATCTTACTTCTTGATTCCCGTTAAACCTTCTTTTCCACTTCTACGGGCATCAATCTTGCTTCTTGATTCCCTTTAAGCCTTCATTCCCACTTCGACGGGCATCAATCTTGCTTCTCGATTCCCATTAAGCCTTCATTCCCACTTCGACGGGCATCAACCTTCCTTCTCGATTCCCATCTAGCCTTCTTTTCCACTTCTAAGGGCATCGATATTCCTTCTCTATTCCCTTTAAGCCTTCATTCCCGCTTCGACGGGCATCAATCTTCCTTCTCGATTCCCATTAAGCCTTCTTTTCCCCTTCGACGGGCATCGAGACCTCTTCTCGATTCCCATTAAGCCTTCTTTTCCCCTTCGACGGGCATCAAGACCTCTTCTCGATACCCGTTACTCCTTCATTCCCTCCTTTAAAGCTACTCTTGATTTTTTTCAATTTAACTCATTATGTCTATCTATCCAGTTCTCCCTTTAATTTTCATCTTTATCCATTAAAATTACTTGTTTCATAGTTGCTTCCCCTTTTCAAAATGTGGTAAGTTTTAATTTCAAATAGGATTTGTATAATCGAAGGAATGAAACTATGAATAAACTTCATACTGTTTTTGCGATTTTTACTTTTATTATCTTCTGTATCTTATGGATGACCTATGATACCCAGGCCATAGAAGCTTTCGATAAGGGGGCTTCGGATTTACTGTTTGGGCTTGACTTCATTACCCCTTTTCACTATTTAGGTGAAACGAAGGCGATATTTGGTATTTCATTGATAGTTCTCTTGATTATATGGATTCGTCTTCGACTATAAATTAATGTTTTTCACCTTTTTAACAATTGGCGTTGGATTCGGATTATATCAATTTTTAAAACGAGTGGTTGAACGCCCCCGTCCCGAGATTGTCGATCAATATACTACATTTAGCTTCCCATCAGGACATGCAACACATGGAATTTTATTTTTACTAACTTTAGCCTTTGTATTTTGTAAATTGGTCAACTCATATAAAGCTTCAAGAATCATTTGGATTACTGCCATTATTATTTTTGTCTTAGTTGGACTTTCACGTGTAACAGAAGGTCGTCATTTTGCATCCGATGTATTAGCTGGATGGTCACTTGGTTATACTTGGTTTACCATATGTGCTTGGTGGTATAGGATTAGTAATCGTGGTTCAGGTTCTTTGCAAAAGAATTCAGAGGAATAACTACAACTTGTTTATAAAAGATAGGTGAAAATAATGAACTTAACAACTAAAGAGCTCGCCGATTTGTATGTGAAATATAAGAAGGAAAAGAAATTATACAAACAGAAAAAGAGACAGTCCCTTTATGATTTAAATCATTATTTTGAGTGCAAAAAAGCCTTATCCCTTATTAAACTCGAAATGCATAGACGCGGTTTAAAGAAAAAGAAGGCTAAGAAACTAAGTAGCTTTTAGCCTGAACCCTCTTGATATTACACTTTTATCCACGGTGTGATATCTTTTTTTATTTTTTAGATGGAAGTGAATAAATTTTCTCCCATTTTGACACATTACATTATGGGAGGTGGAAGAATTATGGCGAATACAATTGGTGTGGAACAATCATTATCAAACGTGGAAGCTGCTTTAAAAGCAAAAGGCTATGAGGTCGTTCAGCTTCGCAGTGAAGCGGATGCAAAAAATTGCGATGCTTGTGTAGTAACTGGACAAGATGATAATGTAATGGGAATCAGCGACACTACTGTAAAAGGACCTGTTATTGATGCAACTGGCCTTTCTGCTGACGAAGTTTGTGAGCGTGTAGAAAAGCTTTTCCATTAATCTAAAAAGGTGCTGTTTTGAAGTCTTTGAGACTTGGAAACAGCACCTTTAGATTCATTCTCTATCATGGTTTCAAATTCTTTTAAAACTCGCTTTGTGACACTTTCACACTCAACTCTCTCTGATTTGTCACATTAGGGCTCACTTTGCCACACATTTCAATATGCCTCTCAAATACTGCAAACTCATCTATATTACTCTCCTAGTGATAATACTTCGAGTAAAGGTCACTTAAAGTCATTTTTCCTACACTAAATTCTTGTTTGTGATAATCGCCCAGGAATCCAGAGATACTTTCCAGCTTTCCAGCATCTTCTTTTGGAAAGTCAATTAGCGTTGCGCCGTTCGAAAGGAATTGGATATTCAACTCAGGAAATGCCTCAGCGAGCTTTTCTTTCAACTCCGGCGTCCCCTCCATAACCCGAATAACAAGATTTCCGTTGATGCCTAAATCCCTATAAATATCCTCAATTAAATCCAGCTTCCCATTCTTCACGAAGAAGATGCGATTCGCGTATTTTTCCAGGTTCTCCAGTAAGTGCGACGCGATGATAATCGTTTTTCCCTCCGCCTTTTTCTTCACGAGGATTTGCGAAATAATCTCAACCTGAGTCGGATCCAAGCCGTTCATGACTTCATCCATAAGCATGATTTGCGTGTCCGACACAATTTGCATTGCAAAGCATAGTCTTTGACGCATCCCCAACGAATAGGTACCCGTCCTCTTATTCACATAGGACTCCATTCCAAGTGCGTTAATCGTGCTATCAATCAATTCCGGATTGCTATTCCACATGGAGGAGTAAATTTTTAAATGCTGCCTTCCAGAAAGATGATTATATAAGTCGCTTTGGTCGGGCAT
>DAMDNS010000114.1:0-7436 GCA_032083605.1 Ureibacillus sp. | reverse complement strand
CTTGATCAAACTTGATAGCTGTACCGATTTGTTTTTGTGTTTTGCCATCACCTTCGGGAACCTCCACAATCATCTGCCGCGCTTGAAGCTGTGGATGATTACAAGCTTCTTCAAAGGTTAAAACCGGCTCCACACACCCATCAAAATCTTTTATGATTTCAAGCCATTCATCGAAGTTTTTTGTTAAGAATGCATCCTTTATTGCCTCTTTAAAACGCTTTTGCGTATAAGATGAATCATTAAAAGTACTTTGGATTAACTCCGGTATATCCAATGCCTCACACAGAAGCTTTCTAAATTGCGGCTCTAAGCTGCCAACAGAGAAATAGCGACCGTCCTTTGTTTGATAATAGTCATAGAAGGTTCCTCCGTTTAAAATTTCCTCTTCAGGCTTTGCCAATTGCCCACTTGCTAAAAATGAAGTCCCATATAAAGCATTGAAAGTAAAGGCAGCATCCGTCATGGAAATATCAATATATTTTCCTTCGCCAGTTTGTTCACGGTGTAAAGCTGCAGCTAGCACCCCTACTGCTGCATGTAATGTCCCACCTGCAATATCGGCAATCTGAATTCCCATTGCAACCGGCTTTTTCCCCTTAAATCGTGAATGATCAAGAACACCCGCAATGGAAAGGTAATTATTATCATGGCCGGGACGCTGCTGATATGGTCCGGTTTGTCCATAGCCTGTAATCGAACAATAAATCAGTTTGGGATTCACTGCCTTCAAAGACTCATAATCGATTCCCAAACGAGCCATTACCCCTGGTCGAAAGCCTTCAATAACAATATCATATTCCTGAATTAATGATTTTACGATATCGATTGCTTCCGGTGTTTTTAAATTTAGTGTAAGTGATTTCTTGGAACGGTTTAAATGCTGGTGAATATACGATTCCCTATCCTCAGTATACGGTGGCATAATCCGCATCATATCAACTCTTCGCGAAGATTCAACATGAATGACATCCGCTCCATAATCTGCAAACATCATAGTCGCAAAAGCACCAGGCAATAATGATGAAAAGTCGAGAATTTTTAACCCCTTTAATATTGTCATTTTCCATCCCCCCAAGTACAAAGTGAATTGTACGATGTAAAATATCTTTTCCAATATATTGTTATAATACAGATTATATTTATATATATCAGTATTATAACAGAGTCTTCCATAAATTTGTATATTATAGAGATATTATATTGTAAATTATCTGAAAATTATATGGGGAAAAAGGGAAAAATATGAACGAGTTATGGTTAGATATTGCAAATGAAAATTAAACGAATGGGGTTAAAAAACCTCGATCCATCTTGGGATCAAGGTACTTAAAAGTTGAATATCTATAGCAGCTTACCAGTCCGGCCCATCATTTCCACTACCTACCTCGATTGTAAATGCATCGGGGTCCAATTGATTTTTTTCGATTAATTCGAAGAAAATCGATTTTACTTTTTCTTGATGTGATTCTGTTGCTTCTTTGTCTACTAGTAAAAATTTCAGCTGAACATCCTCTTTTGAGTAATAAACGAGTGCCGTTCTAGTCTTATATCCTTCTTTTCTTAATTCTCTATTTACTTGATCCATGATTCCATTCTCTTTAAAGAGGAAATTCTCCATCTCCTCTAATATCGCATGATTATCCGGTTGTACTTCGGGGCTAACTGAAGAAGGTAATTCTGTTGTTGCCTTTACTTCAGTTAACGGAAAATTGACCAAAAATCCCAGCAACAATGCAGCAGCAATGCTAAAAGTAAGTCTTCTGTTTGTCATGTTGTTCAAATCCTTTTTTAACTTGAGTATAGGAATGACCATCAGATTTTAAACACCTTAGTTATATCGGAATAATATTCCAATTTATTTTTGTTTTTCATTTTCACCATTAGATAATAACTTTTCATAAATCGTTTCAAGTAGAGTACGTTTTGCCGTTAATTGTTCCTCTTCCCGTATCATATCAATTCCAAGTCTCTCTAATAACAGCTCATATACCGTGGCATCTGCAATAACAACGCTATTTTCAATGCGGCTTAAATAAGAAGATGTACAAATCCCCACCGCGACATCATCCTGTTTTAAACCCTTCCGTTGGCGACAAACCTTTATCATTCGCCCCCAGTTTTTTGCTTCGTTTTCCAGCACACTTACCAACTCCTCCATTTCATTTTATCAAAATATTCCGATAATTTATTGTGTAAATGGGAACGAATGACTGCAATGATCTTACTATTTCTTTCTTTACTTACACACAAAAAGACTCTTAGATATTCCCTAAATTGGTTGACGCACCTCTATACTTTGTAATACGATGTATATACCTAGTAATACAAAGTATAGGCGGTGAATAGTTTGAACAAAGAAATGATGAAGGGCAGCATTGATATCCTTTTACTTTCGGTATTAGCAAAGCACGATTCCTACGGCTATGAAATTGTACAATCCTTAAAAGAATCCAGCGATGAGATGTACAGCATGAGTGAAGGTACCATGTACCCGGCCTTAAAACGGCTAGAGACCCAAGGTTATATCTCTTCCTACTGGATGGAGCAAGAAAACAATCGACCCCGGAAATACTATCACTTAACAGATGAGGGAGAAAAAGCATTAAAAAACAAACTGAAGGATTGGCAGCAAATTAATCAACTAATCGCCAAGTGGACGAAGGGAGAGGCTACCTATGAATAAAATAGAAGACTATATCAAAAGTATCGTCAGTTCCCTAACCTGTAGTCCAAATGAAAAACAAGAAATAGCGAATGAAATTCGGGATCATTTATACACTTCCTATGAAGCACTGCTTAATAGCGGCCACTCTCCAGAAGATGCGATGGAAAATGCGATCAAGTCATTTGGTCAAACTCATCAAATGAGTATAGAGTTTCAACAAGCAGTAACCCCACTATTCGGCTGGGTACGTAAGTTAGCTTTGGTCGGGTTTGTCCTATATAGTTTTGTAATTACATGCAAATTACTACTTTTTCGACTAATTGATCGAGTTCATAGTTATTTCTTTGAATCGTATTATTCTTTAGGCTATGTGAACGCACAGACTTGGCTTTGGACTGAGAAACAATTTTTTGACTTTAGCTTGTGGCAGTCAAATGTCAATTTTGTTCCCTTTAAGACGATTGTCTTCTATATAAAAGCGGAGCATGTCAATTTAGATATTGCTGTTAATAATTTACTCGGGAATTTTCTATTATTGCTTCCGCTGGCAATGCTTTTGCCTTTCATGTTTAAACGATGCCAAAAACTATCAAGCGTAGCTGCAATTGCGTTTATTGTGAGCTTTATAATAGAAGCTCTTCAATTTGCCCTACAAATCGGCATGGCTGATATTGATGATGTCATCTTGAACTCCATTGGCGCAATTGTGGGGTATGGATTCTATAAACTTATCATGTGGTTATTAACTTTACGTATTAAATTTAAAAATACGCGAGTCTTGGAAAACTAACAAAGCTATTTTTCCAGATTATCCTTCGATAAACATAAACAAAAATCCCTCTGTAAAAGCAGGGATTTTTTTCGTAATGCAATTTCCTCAAGCTTCACCTTACTTACTTAATCTCCTCATCATGTTTATCGCTAACGACAATCTTATAGGGCGTATCGTCAACAATGTCTTTTAAATCCTCAGATTGCAGGAATTCTTCGATTGCTGTTTCAATTTTCTTTGCCAGTTCAGGTGCTTCTTTGTCGGATTTATCTACTTTAGTTCTTATATAAATGTTCATGGTACCTTTCTTGAAGGAATACGCGACCCCCTTTGTTTGATATTCTTTTTTATTTAGCATTCCTTCAAAAATGACTGGCAGAACTTCCATGCTCCACTGCATTTCCGTTTCTTTTGCTTGTAGGTTGATGGAATGGAAATTCACCTTCACTTCTGTTTGAATACCTTGTTTTTTAACCTCGTCCAGGATTGCTTTTTCAAGTTCATCCTTACGATTCTCAGTATCTGCAATGGTCAGATCGATTGTAATCACTTCAGTTTCTGCAGGAGAAGACCCATCAACGACTATTTGTGAATTAGTCGAAATTCCATAACCTTGCTGTATCAGCTTAGGCACTAATTCTCCATAAACGATTTTGCTCACTTGTTCTCTAATCTGATTATCCGGATTATTTTCTATAATAATTGGCTCATTTGTCTCTTTCTCTACTTTAACCTTAAAATCATCATAGCCTCTGGAGGAAATAAGCTCTTTTGTAACTTTCTCAATCTCCGCTTTAACTTGGTTGTAATACTCTTCGGACCCTTTTACCGTTACAAAAAATGTTTTATCCCGAACACTATAACCCGATCCAGCAATCTCATAACCTAGCTCCTGTAACTCCTCCATTTGGACTTGACCTATTGGCTTCTGATCGAAAATCATATTTAAAAAAGGAATTTTTGAGACTACTTCCGCCATTGTCGGAGAGATAAATGCGGATCCCATGAAAATCCCGAATAATAATAAACACGCCATTGCTATATACGAGAGCCTTTTTGCGACACTGAAGCTTCGCTTTTTTTCCGGTGAACTCATCTCGATATTTTTCATTCCATGATGCACGTTCTCTTTAATTTGATCGGCTATTTCTTTATTAAAATACTTCTCTCGGTAATGTTCATGTATCTTTTTGAGCTCCTTATCCACTTAATTCATCTCCTTTCTTGGCTTAAATTTTTCTTTTCAGCATGTCTCTTCCTCTGGAAAGTCTAGTTTTCACCGTATTCTGTTTTAGGTCCAATACGGAAGCTAGCTCATATATTTTGATATCATAAAAATAATGAAGCACAATGATTTCCCGATATTTCATTGGCAGGGTTAAGATGATTTGCAATAGCTGTTCGTTGCGGTCTGCTTCCAGATAAGATGCTTCGGTACTTTCAGTTCGATGGAAGTTTTCAAGAAAGCTATTTTCTAAAAGCAGCTGCTTTAGACTCTTTTTCTTTAAAAAATCCTTGGAGGTATTCACTGCAATCCGATAGATCCAGGACTTTAAAGATGCTTCTCCTCTAAAATTATCTATATATTTATAAGCCTTGATGAAAACCTCCTGTGAAATATCCTCCGCGATTCCCCTATCCTTAACAAAGGAGTAGGCAAGCAAATAAACCTTCTCTGTGTAGAGTTCCATTAATTGCTCTATGAGTTTTTCTTTATCTTCATAAGTACGATCAATCTCTTGCTCTGTATGTATTTCTTTATTTCCCACCAACGTCCCTCCATTCATTCACTCTTTAGACATGTGTATATTATAAATGGTTTCATTTTTTTACCAATTTATATTTTCCTGACTAATAGAAAAAGCGATTACCTTTGTTTTGTAATCGCTCCATAAGATTTCAATTCTTTATAAATATGGAAATTAATATACCCTTGCCCGTGTGTTGAAACAAACAAAGGCTGCTAAACTGATTTTAAAACAACCTTTAATAGTGGTGTCCTTGAACCAGAATAAGCGCCAAATCCATTACAAAAAAACCTATGAATAGCAAAACCTCTCCCCCTATGCGATGCTTCGCCTCATATCAACATCTTAATCCATTTATCCCTTTCAAATTCATAAAATTATTAAGATTATTAAAAAATATTAAGACTTTGTAAAAACAACCTATTTTTAACAAAAATGAAGTATGATTAATTACGAGCTAGAAGCTAGCATTCATAGCAATAGCTCCCTTTATACGTGAAATAGCCTAGCTGCCCATTTTGGTTGCTAGGCTATTTGTATTTTATCCCTCGATAGATTTTTATCAAAATTCCCATCCTATTGCCTCAAAAGATAGTAGTCTGACATTTCTAAAGATATTGACTTCATTTTTTATTCTATATATTCTATTAAATAGATATTACTAGAATTTAACTTCCAAGATTTCACTTAAGAAAAGGGGTTTTTTACTTGAAAACGGAGAAAAGGGATGTTATACAAAGGGAGATTTCACTATTCTGGGCCTTATTACCGTTAGCCATCATGATTTTTACAATGGTAATCGCGATTATTTTCTTGGAACAAGGTCCACATATTCCATTGATTGTCGGAACAGCTGTTGCAGGACTTGTCGCTTGGAAACAGGGCTTTAAATGGGCAGAAATAGAAGAAATGATGTATAAGGGGATAAAATTAGCTTTACCTGCAGTCGTCATTATTATTTTAGTAGGCTTGATCATCGGTTCTTGGATCGGTGGCGGTGTTGTCGGCACGATGATTTATTATGGTTTAAATATTATCACGCCAGCCTTTTTCCTGATTACAATTACAATAATCTGCATTATCGTATCATTAGCAATCGGCAGCTCGTGGTCCACAATGGGGACGATCGGTGTTGCGGGGATGGGAATTGGCCTAAGCATGGGAATTCCTGCACCTATCATTGCTGGGGCAGTTATATCCGGAGCCTATTTTGGAGATAAGATGTCTCCATTATCCGATACAACCAACTTGGCTTCAGGTTTAACAAATACAGATTTATTTGAACATATTAAGCATATGTTTTATACAACTATACCGGGGATTATTATTGCCTTGGCGGTTTATGGCATAATTGGGATGAATTATAAGGATGGGGCAATTGATACAGCTAGTATTCAGCAGACGATTGCTGCTCTTGAAGATAGCTTTGTTATTTCACCCTGGTTATTGCTTATTCCACTTGTTGTCATCGCTCTTGTGATTGCCAAAGTACCTGCTATACCTGCTTTAATTGTTGGTGCTTTACTTGGAACCCTTTCACAAGTTTTCATCCAAGGAGATAGTTTGGCTACAGCCTTTTCTTCTCTTCAAAGTGGATATGTTATTGAAACAGGAAATGAAATGGTGGATAGCCTATTCAATCGCGGTGGTCTTGATTCCATGATGTATACGGTTTCAATGACACTAGTGGCCATGACATTCGGTGGAATTCTGGAATACTCAGGTATGCTGCAATCGATTATGAATCAAATCTTAAAGCTTGCAAAAACAACTGGTTCATTAATCGCTTCCACTATTTTAGCTTGCTTTGCAACAAATGCGTCATGCTCTGAGCAATATATTTCCATCGTGGTTCCAGCTCGCATGTTTGCTTCTACCTATAAACAAAAGGGATTGCATTCCAAGAATCTTTCTCGCGCTTTAGAGGATGGCGGAACTTTAACATCGGTCTTCATTCCTTGGAACACTTGCGGAGTCTTTATCTTAGGAACTTTAGGCGTAGGAGCAATGGAGTACGCACCATATGCCATATTGAACTTTGTGGTACCAATCATTTCAATCGTCTATGCCATGACTGGATTTACAATTCAAAAACTAACTGCATCTGAAATTGCCGAGATGGAAGAGCAAGAAAAACTCGAAGCTCAAGAAGTAGCGCTTGATATGAAATAAAAAAAGAACTTTCCAGAAAAATAGATTTCTGGAAAGTTTTTTCTATTAAAGCAGATAAATTAAAGGCAAGTGTTTTTTG
>DAMDNS010000113.1:0-7489 GCA_032083605.1 Ureibacillus sp. | reverse complement strand
TGATAACCATGTAAAATTCTTAAATTTTCGTAATATTAAAATAACATATCTTGATTGACTTCCTTACCAATCTAAAACAATAGAAAACGCTACTAAATCCCAAAATTGGATTAGTAGCGTTTTCCATCAAAATCTTAAATTTTAAATTTATTCACCATTTCATGAAGATTTTCAGCGAGTTTAGAAAGCGATGCCGCTGCATTTGTAACTTCCTCGGTTGCCGCAAGCTGTTCTTCTGTTACAGCGGCAATTTGTCCCGCATTATCAGAAGTGACTTTTGCCAATTGCGCAACCTCTTCAATAGAAGCATTGACCTGCTGAACGCTTGCAGATAATTCTTCCGAAATTGCGGAAAGCTCCTGCGTTTGCAAAGTAGAATCCTCAATCGCGCGCTTAATGACATTGAAGGTTTTACCCGTTTCTTCAGCTAAATTCACGCCATTTCTTACTTCTTTGTTTGCTTCTTCCATCATTTGTACTGCTTTGTGGGTTTCGACTTGAATTGTTCCAATTATATCGGCGATTTGATTTGCTGAACTACTGGACTGCTCCGCAAGTTTTCGCACCTCATCGGCTACAACTGCAAAACCCTTTCCGTGTTCGCCTGCACGAGCAGATTCAATTGCTGCATTTAGGGCCAGTAAATTCGTTTGATCGGCAATTCTCGTTATCACTTCAATAATATTGCCAATTTCTTTGGATTTACTTTCTAGTTTCTCAATCACTTGGTTCGTTTCTGAATTGGCTTCATGAATTGTGTTCATTTGGTTAATTACATTTTGAACATATTTATAGCCTACTTCGGAGTGGTTCGTCGATTCCACTGAAGACTCCGCTACACTTGAGGCATTATCTGCAATTCTTGTAATGGCAATTGTGATTTCATCGATTGCCTGTGCCTGTGCACTTTCTTCTGTATTCTTCCCTTGGACCTCTACATTTTTGGCTACTTCAGTAATTGAAACGGCCACCTGATTTGTTGCGGCTGTTGATTCCTCGGCACTTGCCAACAGCTCTTCGGCTGCATTTGAAAGCTGGATCGATGATGTAGTTACTTCGTTTATCATGGACTTCAAGTTCTCGGACATTTGATTAAAATTGCCTGCCAAATCACTTAATTCGTCTCCTGTCTTATCTTCAATAACTGCTGTGAAGTCTCCCTCACCTGCTAATCTACGAGCAGATGACATACGCGAGAGTCTATTTCTAATTCTTCTAGTAAAGAAGTAAACACCTATAAGCGATAACACGATTGTAATAAGCAATACGATTAAAAAGCCTCTTAGAACTTTTGAAATAATCGTATCTATAATATCCTGCGGAGCTCCTACATATAGAATTCCGACAATCTCACCCTGTGCATCTTTTAATGGCATATAGGCAGCCTGATAAATATTTCCTTGCACATCTGCTTCACCTAAAAAATGCTCCCCTTTTGCAATAACCACATCGGCAACTGCTTGTGAGACCTGTGTTCCAACAGCACGTTGTCCATCCTTCATGACATTTGTTGTAACACGCGTGTCCCCCTGGAAAATCGTTACGGTGTCGCCAGTGTTTTCCCCAATTTCATCAACGATTTCTGTATTGTCATTGATTAAAGCAGCGCCTTTGTAAAGCTTGCTATCTTTAATCTCCCAATTTCCAGGGTACTTGCTATCAAGGAAGCTTGCTGTTTGCTTCAAATCTGCCTGCGCCTTTTGAATTGCAAAATCCTTAATCCCTTCTCTTACCTCGTAATTCACGACAATTCCAATTACTGTGGAGAGCAACAGGATTACAATGATAACAATGATATTTATTTTCGTTCCTAATTTTATTTTCATATGAATCCCTATCCTATTCTTTGATGAAGTACTATTTTTAAAATTACATGTTTCCTAGCTGTTTTTATGATTGTGTTTGGATGGTCCAATAATTATTCAATAGAAAGTTTACAATCGGAATCACCATGATTGTAACTATTTCTCCAATAAAATAATGGAAAGCCAAAATATGCACTACGAAAAACATCAGCAAGAAATTTAAGATAAAACCTACAGCCGATACCGCCATAAAACGCATGGCCTTCTGTCCCGTAACACTGCTCCCAAATGTGTATTTTACATTTAGAAAAAAAGATACGATCGTCATGATGATAAAAGATGCAGCTGATGCCATAACTGGCTCCATTTGCAATCCTTCGATTAACACAAAAACTGAAAGAAAATAGATCATCGTACTAATACAACCAACAAAACTATACTTCATAAACTTAAGGAATAACGTTTTTCTTAGCAGCATACTAACCTTTCCGGGACTTTCAAAATGACCAGCAATCAGGTACTCCAAAAAGCCCCTATATTCATTATTCGAATCGCACTTTTCGTACTATCCCCTTTTTAACACGATTCTTTCCAGAGTCTGTTTGATAAGGAGGATTTTTGTGATTAATCAACAGTACCAATTGCAGGAATACTACCGGTAAAAATGACTTTTTATAAGCGAGATATTTAGGTTCCCATTCTGTTGCAAATTTACCTTTAAACTCTTTTAAACCTTTAAAATTGTATTTTTTATTACCATATTGATAGACTATACGAATCATTTTTTCACTGATAAATGAATGCTCACAATTCCCCACATTCGCAAGCGGTGCCATTCCCAAACTACATTTTTGGTAACCTGCTTCTTTTGCCCACATTATTATTTTTGAAAATAAGACATCCATTGTGCCGTGTGGACTTTGCTTGCAATTTCTCATAAGATCAATGGTTACGGTTTGCTTATAATCCGTTGCTAATGTGGCAAAAGCGATTATTTTTCCATTTGAATCATGTAAAAGGGCTATAGGAAAGCGAGAAACATAATCTTCCTTAAAAGAAACTACAGAGAAGCCCTTCTCTTTTTCGGTTCCCAACCAACAATCCGAGATATTCTTAAGCTCGGAAATGAATTTAGAAGAATGTGGCGGTTCAACTACATTGAATGTAAAACCATTGCGGTTAAACTTATTAACCCTCGTACGCAACTTTGCCCCTCTTTTTCCTTCTAAAGAAAAATCATTGAGCTTGATAAGGGCTTCTTCACCCAGCTTCATAAATCGAAAGCCCGCATCATGATAGAGCTGCATATAACGAGGATTTACCTGATAGTAAATCGGTTTTACCCTGTTTCCCTTACAAAACTCATTGAATTCTTTAATGGCATTGTGAATATTCACTTCATCACCAATTGGATCTCCAAGTACTACATATTTATCAAAAATTTTCTTATACACAATCAATACGTTTAAATCTTTAGTCCAAAACAATTCTTTATCTCGTAAAAAAATGAGATGCGATACGTGATTTCCCCCATTCATTTCTATAAAAGGGAGTAATTCATCATACTGAACGTGTACCTGATTTTCTGATAAACCTCTCTTTATATCCTTGTTTTGAGAGTTAGAAATGAGGTTTTTCATAGAAACCATGGGTATTTCCTCCTGTAATTTCAACAACATTATCTTTTAGAATAATATCACATAGTAAGTACTGTTCATAGATAGTAAATATTAACTGTAGAAAACTTATTCCTAACAAAAAGTGGAAGATTTTAGCTAGCCTTCAAGTGTAAACAATCGCATTTTTTTATCGATATAATGCTATGAAGATTACTATTCATAAAAATCTATCAAAATCCATTACAACAAAGGAGAACGCATCATGAGATGGATCAAAAATTTAAGGATGACCCAGAAGTTTACTTTACTTTTGGTCGTTACCCTATTTAGCCTTCTACTAATTGGCGGAATAAGCTTTATTCAATTCAACAAAATGGGGAACCAATTGGAGGATATGTACGACAATAAACTGACTCCGATTGAAACTGTTAGTGAGCTGAGAAGCAATTCGCTATATGTGCGATTAGCTTTAATCGAGTTAATGATTAATACGGATAAGGCACGTACTGATGAGCTTTTAACAGCAGTTGACGCAAGAGCCGAGGCTAACCAAGAACTAAGAGCTGCCTACAATACCGATGATTCAAAAGAGTTGGAGTTATTAGATACAATCAATGGCTTGGCCGCTGACTTCCAGCCCTATAAAGAAGAAATACTGAATTTAGTCAAGCAAGACAGGAATACTGAAAGCTATGCGCTTTACGTTTCGGATGTTGCCCCTCTATTAAATGAAATAGATGAACTGTACACTCAGGTTATTGACATCAATAGTGAAGATGCAAAGTCTGTAAACGCGCAAAACGAAAAAGATATTCAAACATCAACAACTCTTTTAATTATTGTTATTGCGATAGCTTTAGCGATGTATCTAGTATTAAGCTGGATTATTTCACAACTTATCTCTAGACCAACTAAAGAAATGGAAGAGTTGATGAAAAAGGCTGAGCAAGGCGATTTAACTGTTCAAAGTACATATATTTCCAAGGACGAAATGGGATCACTTTCACATTCATTTAATGCAATGCTCACACAATTACAGGGTCTTATCATGAAGGTGCGCGAATCGTCTGATCACGTTGCGGCATCTTCTGAACAGTTAATTGCAAGTGCGGAGGAGACAAGCAATGCATCACAGCATATCGCAGAAGCAAGTACTTTCCTCGCTGCCGGTGCGGAAGGTGCTGTAGTAGCAACAGATGAAATTGCTAGCTCTACCCAAGATACAGCGTTGAGTATTGGTGAAATTGCTACTTCGATTTCACTGGTGTCTGAGCATTCCAATACAACTACCGAAGAATCTGAGCGTGGGAATATTGCTTTAAACAAAACGATTAGCCAAATGAACTCGATTAACAGTACTGTTCAAGCCTCATCAAATGTGATTAAAGATTTAGGAAATCGATCGTCAGAAATTGAGAAGATTGTGGGTGTAATTTCCGGAATTTCTGAACAAACGAACCTTTTAGCTTTAAATGCTGCAATTGAAGCTGCAAGAGCTGGTGAGAACGGTAAAGGCTTTGCAGTTGTAGCGGAGGAAGTAAGAAAATTAGCGGAAGAATCAAGACGTTCTGCTGAGCAAATTACACACTTAATCTTAGATATTCAAAACAGTACAATGGAAGCCGTTGCGTCTATGGATCAATGTACTTCAGAAGTAGAAACTGGATTACATCTCATCAATGAAACGGGCGAATCCTTCGGGAAAATCCTTTGTTCAGCTACAGATGTCTCTAAAAAGTCTGAAGAAGTTTCAACAACTTCCGAGCAAATTGCAGCCTCTGTTGAACAGATGAGCTTCAAGATCCAAACTGTATCTAAGAGTGCTGAAGAAGCCTCTGCGAATTCACAAACAGTTGCAGCCGGTGCTGAAGAACAACTTGCCTCTATGGAGGAAATTACAGCCTCAGCACATGCTCTCGCTAAAATGGCCGAAGACTTGCGCGGTGTCGTGAATACGTTTAAAATTTAAGACTTGAAATTAACAAGTGGAGAAAAACGTTTATCGTTCACTCCACTTGTTTTTTATTTGGCGATGGTTCAGTTACTAATAGGGCAAGAAAGAGAATGAGAAGTAATAAAAGCATGATTTGGGCTTCATTTCACTCGATCTCTTATCCTAGAAGAACGATTTTTCAATATTCTTTCCCTCACACTGAAATAAATAACACCATAAAAAAGAGCGTCCTTCACCATATGTATGAAGGACACTTATTTATAACTTGTTATATTTTAAAACGATTTAAAAGTAGTCTAAGCTCTGCTGCGAATTGAGCAGTTTTTTCGATGGAAGTCGTTATATCCTGGATTGACCCCAGTTGTTCTTCTGACGTTGCCGCTACCTCTCGAATGTACTTGGAAGATTCCATTGATCGATTTAAGTTATCGTTGATTACTCGCTGAACATCTTCTACCTTCGAAAGCAATGTTTCAATTTCCGCAAAGATCAAGTCTACTTCATTTGAAGAGGCTTGAGATGACTGATAGACATTTTGTAAAATGCCGTTAACCCCTTTTAGTCTTTCCATTCCTGTGCCGAATTGACTTGAACCAGCTTCAATTTCTACAACGGCATTTGAAGTATCTGCTAGTATTTCGTTTACAAGCTCTGAGATTTGCTGGGCTGATTGAGCAGATTGTCCAGCTAATTTTTTCACCTCATTAGCAACAACCGCAAATCCTTTTCCGTGTTCACCGGCTCTAGCAGCCTCAATCGAAGCATTCAATGCTAATAAGTTTGTTTGTTCCGTTATACTTGTAATCATGCCAACAATATTGCCAATTTCCGAAGAACGATTGCCTAATTTTTTTACAGTTTCCGATGAACTTCTAACAGAATTCTGAATACCGACCATTTCATTCATCAAGGCGTTAATTTCTTCATTTGCCTTTTCAACATCTTTATAAGCATTCTTCGTTTTCTCGGATACCAAAGATGAATGATCCTTGATTTCCGAAACACTATCAGTAATTATATGAATTGATTGTAAGTTATTTTTATTCCCTTTTTCCTGCTCCACAGATATTTCAGCTGAATGTTGTACATTCTTCGTTACATCATCCGATAAATGCACCATTTCTTCCGCTCGTTCAAATAGAGCCGTGGTATTATCGGATACAACCTCACCCTTTTGAAGAATATCTCTTATTAAATTCTGCAAGCTATCCAGCAGTGCGTTAAAATTGTTCGCTAGCTGACCGACTTCATCTTTCCTTTTGATAGTCAATCTTTGCGTCAGGTCTCCATCATTTGTTGCCAATTCCTCGATTTTATCATTTACTTGTTTAATTGGCTGCAATGAACGACGGTTAAGAACATAACTAATAAATGCGCCTACTATAATAAACACGATTGTCATGATAATAAAATAGTTCAATAACGATTTGGCATCCGCAAACGCTTCTTTAGTTGGGATGGAAATCATGATGCCCCAATCCATTTCACTCGCTTTATCATAATAAACTAAGCTATCTTCCCCGTTAAAGCTTGTTTCAATGACACCACTTTTGCCATTCATGCTTTCTTTAACAAGTGCATTTAAATCATTATTTTCATAATCCGAGATGTTCTTATTTAATGTATCTTCTTGATTTTTACCTACAACAATTGTGCCGTCACCTGTAAACACTGTAACGTAGCCACTGTCTCCTAAAGTTACGTTTGAAATGATATTCATAAGACTTTCAATTTGATTCCCGCCTGAAGCTACCCCAACAACCTCCCCATTATAGCCATAGATTGGTGATGAGGAGAGGACGATTGGTGCTCCATTCACACTTGGCGAGGATGAAGGTACCGGATTATAGGTTTTTGTCTGTTCCTTCATCCCCCCTTGAAAATGTTCAAATTCCGAAACAGGAATCTTGGCTCCTCCCAAGTATAAAAACCCTTGGGCATCCATATAGGCAAATGCATCAGGATTCCCCATTTTTTCTGCTATCCTAGCCCCTAAAGCATCGGCTTTTTCTATATCATTTGCCTTTAATTCATCGGCTTCAGCTATGTATTGCATCGTTTCTTGCTTGCCTTTTATCCATATATCTATATTTGCTTTAATGGACTCAAGT
>DAMDNS010000112.1:0-7497 GCA_032083605.1 Ureibacillus sp. | reverse complement strand
CGTATGATAGTGGCAATGTTGGATGGGCTCAAGAAAATATTCGGTTTGTAAATAATTCTGGAATCGGCTTCGATGCCTTTGTCGCTGCTTCAGTAAATGCTTCGACAACTAAGAATTTGCTGAACAAATTTGGATTCGGCAAACTCAGTTATGGATATTTTGTTCTAAGGGGCTTATTGACCTTTAAACGATTTGAAGTCACTGTAGAGCATGACGGGAAGCCATTAAGATTTGAAAATGTTTGGTTCGTAACAGTTTCAAATCAGCCATATTTTGGCGGAGGGATGAAAATTTCTCCAAACTCCATACCCAATGATGGGCTACTGGAACTGTCCATTGTTCATAATCTTTCTAGAATAAAGCTATTAGTAATGTTCACCACTGTATTTTTTGGTGCTCATACAAAATTGAAAGAATTTGTTCAAATACAAGGGGAACAATTCACTTTATACATAGAAAATGAATTGCCCTGTCATACGGATGGGGAAATATTAGGCTTAACGAAGCAGAATTCGAAATTGCTCTATTCTGTACAGAAAAAATGCTGGAAAATGCTAAACAAAAAATAGCGGGGCAATGTCAACAGAAGAAAAATAAGCTATAATGACAAAAAGATTTGTAAAATGAATAGATTTTTTTCAGCGGATAAGATACGAATGTTTAAATTTTCGTAGATTTCCGCATAAGAAAATACATCGTTTTTCGCCATTAGGAAGATAAATCGTGTTTTTCCAAGTACAACTAGAAATGAGGTTCAAGTAGTGAGATTAAGAAACAAACCATGGGCAGAAGAATTTATATCAAGTCATCCGGAGGTAATTATTCCGAATCCAGAAGAATATAAAGGGAATTGGAAGGAAATCTTCGGCAATGACAACCCGGTTCATATAGAGGTAGGAACGGGGAAAGGTCAATTTGTTACAGGCATGGCATCAGCGAATCCAGATATCAATTATATCGGCATTGAGTTATATACTAGTGTTATTGTGTGTGCCTTGGAGAAGGTAATAGAGGTAGATACTCCTCCAAACCTACGATTATTAAAGGTCAATGGGGCAGATTTAGAAAAGTATTTTGCCAAAGGCGATGTAAGTCAGGTGTACTTGAATTTCTCGGATCCTTGGCCAAAAACACGTCATGCAAAACGTCGCTTAACACATGACGGATTTTTGAAATTGTATGAGTCCATTTTAATTGATAACGGGGAGATTCACTTTAAAACGGACAACCGTGGATTATTTGAATTTTCATTAATCAGTATGTCGGAATATGGCATGCTATTAAAATACGTATCACTTGATTTACATGCCAATATGCCAGAAGATAATATTATGACTGAGTACGAGGAAAAATTCTCAGCCAAGGGCCAGCCGATTTACAGATTAGAGAGCCAGTTTAGATCTCAAAAGTAAATTCAAGGTAAAATCGGTACTATATTTAAAGGGAAATCTGCGACGAAAGCTTGCGGCAGTCGCACCTATACCGCTTAGAATCGGCATTTATAAACAAAGGATAATTCTATAAAAATAGGCATTTTATCCAAGGGAAATCTGCGGCGAAAGCTTGCGACAGCCGCACATTTACTTTATGCCAAGGTTTTTTAAAGTTAAGTAAGGTATGCTTTTTCATAGAATTGCGATGAATATTAATATTTTCATCGCTTTCTACTAATTAGAGTCTGAATTTTCGATGAATATCAAAGGGGGAGAAATGGATGGATCAGCTTAAATTTCACGATATGACATTAACATGGCTCAATGGGGGCGTCACTTCATTAGATGGCGGAGCAATGTTTGGGGTAGTGCCAAAACCACTGTGGTCACGCAAATATCCGGTCAATGAAAAAAATCAAATTGAATTAGCCTGTGAACCGATTTTACTACAATTAGACGGCAAAAATTATTTAATTGATAGCGGTGTAGGCTTTAACAAGCTGAATGAAAAACAGCTGCGAAATTTTGGGGTTACAGAAGAGTCGACGATACTTGAAAGCATACGAGAAATAGGCCTTACAGCTTCGGATATTGATGTTGTTTTAATGACGCATCTGCATTTTGATCATGCAGGTGGCCTGACACGTTGGGAAGGTGAAGAATTGGTCCCGACATTCCCAAATGCTAAAATCTATACGACTCAAATCGAATGGGATGAAATGCGCAATCCCAATATTCGTTCAAAAAATACTTATTGGAAAGAAAATTGGGAGCCTGTTCAACATCTTGTTGAAACCTTTGAGGGCCAAATTACAGTAGTACCTGGGATTGAGATGATTCATACAGGCGGACATAGCAACGGACATGCTATTATAAAGCTAAGCCAGCAAGGAGAAACAATGCTGCATATGGCTGATATTATGCCAACGCATGCCCATCAAAATCCTTTATGGGTACTTGCTTATGATGATTATCCAATGACAAGTGTGTTTGCTAAAGAAAAGATTCTAAAAGAAGCATTAGAGAATGAGTATAAATTTATTTTCTATCACGATGCCTACTACCGAATGATTCAGTGGAGCCAGGACGGGAAAGAAGTGAAGGATTCCTTGAAGCGCGGGAAAGAAGCGAGAATACAATTTCAAACAAATGCATAAAAATAAGCTGTTCGATTATTTTGGTAATCGGACAGCTTTTTATAATGTTTTATGCTTTTACTAAGTCAACGACAACACCAGATCGTGCGTCCGCTGCAAATTCAAATGTTTCCAATTCTCCGTTGTTCATGCGCGTAATACCACCGCGGTATACGGGAATCGTCATAACGCCATTGTTGAAATCCTCGGTTTTCATATAAATCCAAGAACCATCAATTGGACTTTCCTTTTTAAATTCATCTTTTACATTGTCTAAAACTTGATTGGCAGGTACAAAAGGTGAAATTCTTTCAGAAGTTTCTTTAATGATGATTGCTGCAGCTAGACCGGTAGCTACGCCTATTAAAAAATCTCTTAATTTCATTTGTCATCCTCCTTTGAACTATTCTTCATTTTAACATTATTTAGCATAGAAGTCTTGTCCAACTATTATGAAAAAGCATTCTATTTAATAAATGGATAGAAGCTAATTATTAGACCATGCTTTAAAAAGAAAAGTTGCTGATATCAGGTGGATTTTTCCTTTATTTCAATTCGAATAGCGAAATATATGTGTTAAAATAGAGAAGTATATCTAATTAGATTGGGAGTGTTCGTATGAATACTGAAACATTACAATTATTTAAAACATTAACTGAATTACCAGGTGCTCCTGGGAATGAGCATGCGGTTCGCAAATTTATGCGCGGGGAATTGGAAAAATACGCAGATGAGATTATTCAAGATAATCTGGGCGGCATTTTTGGTGTAAGAAAGGCTGCAGATGAAAATGCACCGAAAATCCTAGTGGCAGGCCACATGGATGAGGTGTCATTCATGGTAAAAAACATTACTGAAAATGGTATGCTCCAATTCCAGACTCTTGGTGGATGGTCTAACCAAGTATTGCAGGCACAGAGAGTAACTGTCTATGCAAAGGAAAAAGAAATCCCTGGTGTAATTGCTTCGATTCCTCCACATTTGCTAAGAGGGACAGAAAAAAAAGGCGCAATGGAAATCAAGGATATGCTTATCGATGTGGGAGCTGATAGTAAACAGCAAGCACTTGATATGGGAATTCGCCCTGGACAATCCATTATTCCAATTTGTCCGTTCACACCAATGGCAGATCCTAAAAAAATAATGGCTAAAGCTTGGGATAATCGTTATGGCTGCGGTTTGGCGATTGAATTGCTAAAAGAGCTTAAAGATGAAAAAGTGAACAATCATCTTTACTCGGGTGCAAATGTTATGGAAGAGGTTGGCTTACGTGGTGCACAGGTATCAGCCAATATGATTAAACCTGATATCTTCTTTGCACTAGATGCTTCTGCTGCAAACGACACTACTGGCGATAAAACACAATTTGGACAATTAGGACAAGGTACACTTCTGCGCATTTATGACCCAACAATGGTTACACACCGTGGCTTGCGCGAGTTTATCCTAGATACAGCCGAGACTCATCATATTCCTTACCAATACTTTGTTTCCCAAGGGGGAACTGATGCTGGAAAAGTGCATATTGCAAATGAAGGCATTCCAAGTACAGTAATTGGAATCTGCTCCCGTTATATTCACACGTCAGCTTCAATTATTCATGTGGATGATTATGCAGCTGCAAAGGAATTGCTTGTTAAGCTTGTAAGAACGCTTGATAGAAGCACCGTTGATACAATTATCAGCAATGGTTAAAATTACCATAGGGAAAGATGCCGATTTTGGCATCTTTTTTATTGGTCAAAACGTCAAGAAGAGGAGATGAGTAAATTGCTAGTAGCGATCGGAACAAAGAATAAAGCAAAAACAGCCGCAATTCAAAATGTAGTCAATCAATACTTCGATAACGTTCAATATATTCAAGTAGGGGCAGCATCTAATGTATCAGAACAGCCTTTCTCAAACGAGGAAACAAGACAAGGGGCGATCAATCGCGCAGTTAATACATTAGCAGAAGTAAAAGCGGACTTGAATTTTGGACTGGAGGGTGGAGTACATGAATTGGATGATTTAATGTATTGTACAAACTGGGGAGCGGTTGCCTTAAAGGATGGGACTGTCATTTCAGCAGCAGGTGCCCAGTTTTTATTGCCAGAGGAGATAGCGGTCGAATTACGTGCTGGAAAAGAATTGGGACCTATAATGGATGCATATACAAAGCAGCAAGACACACGCTCAGGCTCAGGAGCTGTCGGTGTATTTACAGCCGGCCTGGTAGACCGGACAGAAATGTTCGAACATATTGTAAAACTTCTCATCGGGCAATACTTGTTCATAATCAAGAAGTAGATATTTTTTTGCTGGAACTAAAAACAGAAGGTTGGTATTAACACTCAGTTTACTTAATTGGGTATGCAGAAAGTTGTCCATTTCAGAAATTCTGGCTTAAACTATTCCAAGTCAGAAGGATTCTTCTTATTATAAGCTTTATATTTTTATTTATATGAAAATATTACTAGTTACAATGGAGTTGCATCGTTACCTATTTATCATTTAAAATAAATAGTTGAATAGAAAGTGAGGAGTACATATGAAACGTAAATGGTTTCTTGCCTCTGCCGTCTGTGTTTTACTATTAGCATTAGCAGGCTGTAGCGGAAAACCCGTTGAAGAGCAGATTGATACAGGCGTAGCAAGTGCTCAAACAGTTTTTGAAGAAAACCCTCAACAACCGAACAAAACAATTGGCAAGATAGAATTATACGTTCCTGCAGGTTATGCTGTTGAAGAAAGCGAAGACAAAAATAATCTAATAATAACAAAGGGAAATGAAAATTATATACTTTTCGTTAATTATTATGAAAAAGAAGACAGCAACCTACATTATGAATTGCTAAAAAATGATTCATCCAAAAAAATTATCAAGGAAGAAACTGTTGAATTTGATGGTGCATTTGGCTTCAGCGCAGTCCTTGAATATGATAAGGAACAATTTGAACTAGTTGTAAGTAGTGGCGGGGTTAAGATGTCTACTATCTCTGAAGATAAGAATATCGATGAGAAGCTTGTAGATATGATGACGATTGTTCGTTCTGTTAAGATTGCTGAAGAAAACAAATAAGAATTCGAACAAACTAATCGACTAGAAATAGAAAATTTTGTTACAATAAGATATGAATTTTTAAACGGTTCACTTTAGGTGAGCCGTTTATTTTTACGGATAAGAAATTATAAAACCCTTTTATCCACATAAGTGCAACTAAGGCTAATCCCAAAAATAAAAGCGATCAGCCAAGTTTTCTAAGAATTAATGATCAGAAATGATAAAGTAAAGCAAATTAATTCTTTTGTAATGAGAAAGGATGTGATTAGATGAAATCAAAAGAGCTTGTTGAAAAATTAAAACACCGTTTAGGTTTAGATACATTTGATTTTAGCTTTGATAAAGAAAAGGATATTTTGCGTCTTAATCATAAATCATTAAACCGTGGAATGGACATCTCCCTTCCAGAAATCATTTCTAAATATCAAACAATGAAAGAAAAGGCTGTTGATGAGGTCGTTTATACAATCGAGCAAACCTTCTCGGCAATGGAAAAGGAACAAAAGGAAGGCTTTCATGATTTATCTTTAGTTTATCCTGTTATTCGCTCCACTTCTTTTCCATTAAAATCGAATGAAGGCTATCCATTTGTCACTGCAGACCACACTGCAGAAACACGCATTTACTATGCATTGGATTTGGGTACAACTTATCGTCTAATTGATGAGTCGATGCTAGAAAAATTAAATGTGAATGAAGGTCAGGTTCGAGAGGCAGCACGCTTTTCGGTAAGAAAATTGCCAACAAAAACGAAAAAAGATGAGGTTGCAGGCAATATCTTTTATTTCTTAAATGAAAATGATGGATATGATGCAAGTCGAATCTTGAATGAAGCCTTCCTTAAGGAAATGGAAGCTAAAATCGAAGGGGACATGACATTATCCGTTCCACATCAAGATGTGTTAATTATTGGTGATATACGCAATGAAGTAGGGTATGATGTATTAGCGCAAATGACCATGCATTTCTTTTCGGTAGGGGCAGTGCCGATTACATCATTATCATTTGTCTATGAAAAAGGCGAATTAGAACCAATCTTTATATTGGCAAAAAATAGAGTAAATAAGGAGCAAGATGAAAAATGATCGTAGCTTATAACAAACCGTTTGTAGGGGATGTACTTTTAGTCCAACTAGCAACTGAGAAAATCGTAAACACGGAAGTTGAAAAAATTGGCGATATAGCTATTTTAAAAGAACAAGCAACTGGCGAAGTTAAAGCCTTTAACATCTTTCATGCGAGCAAATATATCAATTTAGATGTTCAAGGAACTGTTGAAGTGACTCCTGAAATTGTAGAAAAAATTGAAGCTGCTTTAAAAGCGAATGATGTTACAATTTCTCTGGATGTAGACTTCTCGCCTAAATTTGTCATTGGCTATGTGGAAGAAAAAGAAAAACATCCAAATGCAGATAAGCTAAGCATCTGTAAAGTGAACGTTGGAGAAGAAGTATTACAAATCGTTTGTGGTGCACCAAATGTAGAGGCTGGCCAAAAAGTAGTCGTTGCAAAAATTGGTGCAGTAATGCCTTCTGGATTAGTGATCAAGGATTCTGAATTACGTGGAGTGGCTTCCAGTGGAATGCTTTGTTCGGCAAGAGAATTGGCTATTCCAAATGCCCCTTCAGCAAAAGGGATTTTCGTTTTGGAAGGAGACGCAGAAGTAGGCGCTCCTTTCGAAATTCCATCAACTCTATAATGGGTTCTATATAACGGTTAGGGATATCTCAAAATTTTGAGATATCCTTTTCTTTTGTTGTTATTTAAAGATTTTCTATTCAACCTAGAGATTCGGATGATTTTTCTCTGAACCTCTTTTTTCTTTTCATAGAAATGTTTTAACATTGTTATCTTATTGAAATGTAATTATGATATGATTTTGCTA
>DAMDNS010000111.1:0-7499 GCA_032083605.1 Ureibacillus sp. | reverse complement strand
TATAGTAGAAAAATTAGGTGTGGATGCCATTCGTAAAATTATGGAGGATCCTTATGCACTCGATAGCGTACCACGATTAAATGATGACAAAAAAGCAATTATTCGCGAGACTCTGGAGCAAAATCTCGGTTTGGAAAAAGTGATGATAAAGTTAAATGAATGGGGCTTTGGTCCGCAGTTAGGGATGAAAATCTACCAAACCTATCGGGAAGAAACCATCACACTTCTAACTGAAAATCCATACCGCCTCATCGAGGATGTTGAAGGTGTCGGTTTTGGTAGAGCGGATGAGCTTGGCAGCAAGCTTGGAATAACAGGAGCGCATCCTGATCGCATTAAGGCAGCGGTACTTCATGTACTAACAAATGCATCGCTTTCGGATGGTCATGTGTTTCTTGATGCAGAGCATGTGTTGCCTGAAGTAAAGGGAATGCTCGAGCAACGTCAGCCTATAGAAATTCCATATGAAACGATTTCGAAAGCAATTATTGAAATGCGAGAGGAAAGTAAAATTTGCGGAGAAGAAACGCGACTATATATTCCTTCCCTTTACTATAGTGAAGTTGGAATTGCTTCGAAAATTTTGGAGCTTTTAAATCATAATAGCAAACAACGATTTTCGAAGGATGAAATTCGTAAGGCGATTGGAGAAGTGGAAGACCGGTTAGATGTTTCCTATGCTGAAACGCAAGCGAAGGCGATTGAGTGTGCACTTAATTCATCGCTTATGATTTTAACGGGTGGCCCAGGTACAGGGAAAACGACGGTTATTCGAGGTTTTGTAGAGGTCTATGCAGAACTGCATGGATTATCTCTCAATCCCAAGGAATATGCTCAAAAAGAAGAGCCATTCCCAATTGTTTTAGCGGCACCTACCGGAAGAGCTGCAAAGCGTTTAGCTGAATCTACCGAGCTACCTGCAATGACGATTCACCGTTTATTGGGCTTTAATGGGCAAGAAAAGGATGAAGAGACAGAACGGGAAATCGAAGGCCGCCTTATTATTATCGATGAAATGTCGATGGTGGATACTTGGTTGGCACATCAATTATTAAAAAGTATTAGTAAAGAGGTACAGGTTGTTTTTGTGGGAGACCAAGATCAGTTGCCGCCAGTAGGACCTGGCCAGGTATTAAAAGACTTGCTTGCTTCTAACAAAGTGCCGACCGTTGAGTTGACAGATGTCTACCGTCAGGCTGAGGGCTCGACGATTATTGAATTAGCCCATCAAATTAAAAAAGGGAATATCCCGAGCTCTGTTGAAAATAAAACGAGTGATCGATCTTTCATAAAAGCATCTGCAGACCAAGTTGCGGGTGTGGTCACACAGGTTGTAAAAAGCGCGGTTTCAAAGGGGCAATCCATTCGTGATATTCAAGTGCTGGCACCAATGTATAAGGGACCAGCAGGCATCGATATGCTGAACAAAAGAATTCAGGAATTGGTGAATCCAAATGAGGACGGGACAAGGAAAGAGCTTGTTTTTGGTGATGTAACCTATCGAATTGGCGATAAGGTATTACAGCTTGTCAATCAGCCGGAAAGCAATATTTTCAATGGGGATATGGGTGAGGTAATCGCTATACTTAAAGCCAAGGAAAATATCGAGAAACAGGATTTACTGGTTGTTTCCTATGATGGCAACGAAGTGACCTACCAGCGCGGGGATCTAAATCAAATTACACTCGCATATTGCTGTTCAATTCATAAGTCTCAGGGAAGTGAATTCCAAACGGTAATAATGCCGATTGTACGCGGCTATTCTAAAATGCTTCGACGAAATCTGTTGTACACTGGGATTACGCGAGCCAAAAACTTTTTGATTCTTTGCGGGGAGCCGGATGTCTTTATTTCCGGACTTTCCAAAACCGACGATTTAATGCGTTTAACCAGCTTAAGGGCCAGATTAAATCCAATGAAAATCGATGGACAAGAGGAAAAAGTGAAGGAAGAATCGGTACAAGAAATTGTTTCTGCAAAAGTCAATGAATCATCAGAGGAACAGCAGGAAGCATTTTACGTGAAAGGGCAGGTGCTGGAACCTGTATTAAATGCAGAAACTGCCCCATATATCCACCCATTGATCGGCATGAATGGTGTGTCACCCTATGATTTTTTAGAAGAGGAAAAGGAGAGTATTAAATGACAAAGCTAACTCCATTTTTAATGTATCAAGGCCAAGCAGAAGAGGCAATTCAGTTATATGCTTCCGTTTTTAAAGATACAAAAATTATTTCAATGGTAAAATACGGTCCTGAACAAGCTGAGTTGGAGGGGAAAATTGCAAATGCAGTAATCTCTATCCACGGACAAGAATTTTACTGTAATGATAGTGTGATCAAGCATGAATTTTCGTTTACACCTTCTATATCGATGTTTATTGAATGTGAGACAAAAGAAGAGCTGGATGAAGCCTTTTTAAAGCTTGCTGAAAATGGACTAGTTTTGATGCCGTTAGACAATTATGGGTTCAGTAAAAGGTTTGGCTGGGTACAAGATGCTTTCGGAGTGTCTTGGCAGCTAAATTTAAGTTAATCATAATAGAGTAAAGCAAATATCCCGCTTCCCAAGCATATAGTAGTTCTATGAATAGGGAAGGGGATATTTTTTGGATTATTCTAATGTGAATCAGCATCCTTCTTACAAATTCCGGGTCATTTCTGTGGAAGGCAATAGCAAGTTCGAAGTGAAACCTGATTATGCTCAAGTCCAAATTGAAGTAGTTACTGAGTTCGTTGATTTAAATGAAGCTCAAAGAGAAAATTCCGTTAAAATGAATCAGGTCATTCAGGCTTTATTAGCATTAAATATTAACCGAGACGATATACAAACCGCTTTCTTCAATGTTTTTCCACGCTATGATTATGTAGAAGGAAAGCAAGTGTTTCGTGGTTATGAAGTGACTAATGCGATTTCAGTAAAGGTACAAGAGATTAATCAAATAGGAATTATAATAGATGCGGCAACCAAAAACGGTGCAAACCGAATTTCAGGACTTGAATTCAAGCTGGAAAACGATGCTCTTTACTATCAAAAAGCCTTACAGCTAGCGCTTCAAAATGCCCATGAGAAAGCAAATGCCATTGCCTCGGCGCTAAGACTTTCGTACATGCCGGTTCCTATCGAAATTACCGAAGAAACTTCAGGAGGACCGATTCTTCTGAAAACAGTTGCTGCAACACAATCCTTTGATACACCTATTGAACAAGGGACAATTACTGTAGAGGCAACATTAAAGGTGAAATATCAATTTTAAGGTGAAGGGAACTTATATTTTTAAGTTCTCTTTTTTTGAAAGGAAAAAGGCATTAAAAGGTAGAAATTATCTTAGTTGGCTTAGGATATATTTTTGTTAAAATAAGGAAGTATAGGGTACTTTAATAAAGAAAGGTGTGGAGGACGTGACGAAATACGAACAAAAAACAAAGGAAACGGATCAAAGCGTTATAGAATTTATTGAAGCTGTGCATAGCGCGAAAAAACGAGAGGATGCCTATGCTTTATTGAAAATTTTTGAAGAGACTTCGGGCTTTGAAGCGAAAATGTGGGGGCCAAGTATAATAGGATTTGGTTCGTATCATTATAAATATGCGTCAGGACATGAAGGCGATGCCCCACTTGTAGGCTTCTCTCCGAGGAAAGCTAAAATTAGTTTATATTTTGCAACAGGCGATTCCGAAAGAGAAAAACTGCTGGAACATTTCGGAAAACATACTGCTGGGAAGGCTTGTGTCTATATAAATAAATTAGCAGACATTGACGTAGAAGTGTTAGGAGAATTAATCAAACAGTCAATTTCTTTTTTACAAAAAACTTATCCTCAGAAATGAAACTTTTAATAATTTTGGACGTAAATAGAATTGATAAGAATAGTAGGGAGTGCTTATAATGTCATTTTTTAAAAAATTAGGGGCAAGTATTGGTATAGGCTCAGCAAAAGTAGATACAAAATTAGAAAAATCCTCCTATGAGGCTGGTGAACAAATTAAAGGCGAAGTTGAAGTATACGGGGGCAATGTGGAGCAACAAATTAATGCCATTTACTTGACTTTGTATACTTCATACATTAAAGAAGTTGATGACAATAAAGTGACAACAAGCGCACCGTTTTTAAATTTTAAAGTTAGCGACCCTTTTGTTGTAAGTGCTAATGAAACAAAAATCATTCCATTTGCCTTTTCAATTCCAGTGGATGTTCCGGTTACGGCAGGGAAAACAGAAGTATGGGTCGCTACAGAATTGGATATCAAAAGTGGATTGGATTCGGGAGATAGAGATTACATCGATATTCGCCCAACTAAAATTGCCGCAAGAATTCTGGATGAGGTACAACAATTAGGATTTAAATTGCGACAAGTTGAATGCAAACAAGCTTCTTATAAATACCGTGGCAACTATCCATTCAGTCAGGAATTTGAATTTGTTCCGACTAGTGGAGCATTTAGAGGCAAACTCGATGAGCTGGAGATAGTATTCCTTTCTCAAACAGCAAGCCATGCAGAAATTTTAATGCAAGTAGACCGCAAAGCGAGAGGCCTTGGAGGATTCTTGGCAGAAGCACTGGATGCAGATGAAACACATGTGAGAATGACAGTAACTCAACAAGATTTACATACATTTGGTCAGCAATTAAGACAAATTATATCAAGGTATTCTTGATAAAAAGTAAACAACTGAAATAGATATAAGGAATGGTAAATTTGATAGATAAAATAAAGGATGCATTCCTATCCAAGAAATTAATTTGCACTAATTGTGGCAAAACAATTGCCGAGGGCGAAACGTTTATTGCCAAGATTACGATGCCTTCCGAAAAGGAAATGCTGGTTTCAAGGATAGATAATGCAATTGCCAGAACTGCCGACTCTGTACTTTGTCAAAGATGTCATTAAGTTCCCGATAATATTTCAACGTCAAGAAAGTCGCTAAAAGGGTAAATCTTTTAGTGATTTTTTTATTGTTAGCCGGGAAATTATAAAATTTCACTTTGGGAATAACTTTTTAGATATCTGGATCTTAATTGGGTTTTTCAAAGGGGATATTCAGTAGAAGCAACAGAATAGAGTATCGTTAGGGATCATGAGGTACGCTCTATAGGGGGCGAAGTCGGTTTATGCCCCAATCCCGATAAATAGACGTAAGAATTCCGGTTAATTAGAAAATAGAATAAAAAATAGCTATAATAACCGGAGGTATTCCGCCTATCGACCTGAAAAATGTGAAAATGAAGGATTTTTCTATGCATAGTCGGAAATTCTCTCCTTATTTACCCCTAATTCGTGGTCCAACCTGCAAATAACCGGAAAAATTCCGCTTAACTTTTGAGCAGAAGTACAACGATCTTAAAGCTAGTTAACATGAAAAACTGCCTCCGAATTCTTCCTACATTATTTAGTGTCCATAATGTATCCTTGCACCCCTTGAAATAAAGTAAACTCATCAAGTTTTCCTACTCTTTATTATTCTTGTTTGAGTATGTATTTATTGAAAGCATTCTAAGAAAAATGAATTACTCTCTAACTAAAATAGAATTATTTGAAATTTATAATTATTAAATAATAATTCAATTAAAATATGCTATGATTCAACTATATTGGAGGTTGAATGAGAATTATGAACGATCAACGTTGGTTGTCCCAAAATTTCTTTATCTTCTTTTTCACATGGGGCGTATATTTACAGTATTGGTCTGGCTGGCTAAGCGAAGCAAAAGGGTTGCCGGTATCAGAAGTAAGTCTAATAATGGGCTTTGGATTAGTAGCACGTGCTATCTCTACGATGATTGTTTTTCCACTAGCCTCAAAATATTTAAGTGCAAAAAAACTAACTGGAGTTTTAGTGATTAGTGCTTTGATTGCTGCAATTTTATATATTCCTTTTAATCATTTCATCGCATTATTTCTTATAACTTTGGTCTTTAGTTTATTTTACCCTTCGTTGCTGCCGGCAATTGAAAGCAGTGCATCTACACTTGTTCAACAAGGGAGAGTCCATTATGGGAAAAGTCGTTCCTATGGTTCAATTAGCTTTGTAATTTCTGTTCTGATTCTTAGCTTGGTTGTTGGCTATCTTGGAGAGCAGGCCATTTTATGGTGCATGATAGTATATTTAGTGATTATGTTAGGCTTGCAGGCGTTGCCAGCACCAGAAGTTTTAAATATAAAGCCAACCGCAGAAGACCGCTCACAAAAATTTTCCATGAGAAGCTTGTGGAAAATAAAGGGCTTCCCAGTAGTCATGGTTTTGGCTATTTTGCTGCAGGGATCACTTGCCTCATACTACAACTATAGCTATATCTATTTACAAAAATATTTAGAGGTCAATCCTTTTTATATTGGGTTGATATTAAATGTTGCTGTTATTTTTGAAATCTTATTCTTTTTAAAGGTGGATCATCTTTTTGCTAAATGGAAAACTTCTTCATTATTCCTTATTGCAGCAACTGGCTCGACTTTACGTTGGGTAATGATTTTTGCTTTTCCAAATGTATGGGTGTTTATTTTATCGCAGACCTTGCATGCCCTTGCATTTGCAATGGCCCATTATGCATTTGTTCAATACATAACACGGAACTTACCCAAACAGCAATTATCAAACGCACAGGGGCTTTACTCCGCTTTAGCTATGAGCTTGAGCGCAGCAGTTCTGACATTATTCGGAGGATATCTATATGAATTTGCTCCGGGATTGGCCTTTTTAGGGATGATTGTATTTACTGTTCCGGCAATTATTATCGTTCTAATAACTAAAAAGATCTATCAATATTAAAAAAGTCGTCCCTAGCTAGGGGCGACTTCTTTACGTCTTAATATGAATTTTACGGATAAGCCAATTGTCATGACTACAGCAACAACAATCGCTTCAAAAGTGTAGATGGCTTCTTGAGTGCCGAAAAAATGTGCAACATAGCGATCTTGTACGATCATTTTCGAAGCAGTCCATGTTAAAAGTGCAGACCCTAAAACAATGATAATAGGGAATTTCTCCATCAGTTTCGTTACAAAAGCGCTCCCCCAAACAACAATTGGAATGGAGACAATAAGTCCGATTACTACCAGCAAGATACTGCCATGAGCTGCACCTGCTACAGCAATAATATTGTCCACCCCCATTAAGACATCCGCTAAAAGAATTGTGCCGATTGCTCCCCAAAAATTCCTTTTACTCGGCTTTACATGAAGGTCTTCTTCCGTTAGCAAAAGCTTGTACGAAATATACAAAAGCAATATGCCTCCCACTAAAAGAAGCCCATCAAATTGAAGGAGTTTCACAGCAATTAATGTGAGAACAATCCGAACAAATATGGCGCAGAAGGTACCCCAAAAAATAACTTGCTTTTGCTGGCTCTTCGGTAGGTTTTTCGCTACTAGGCCAATTAGTAAGGCGTTATCCCCAGCCAGAACCAAATCAATTAAAATGATAGTGACCAATGCCGTTAAAAATTCACCGGATAATAATTCCACTGCATACTCGCTCCCGTCTGTTTAAGCAATGTACGT
>DAMDNS010000110.1:0-7607 GCA_032083605.1 Ureibacillus sp. | reverse complement strand
CGGATTTGGTATGCACTTATGACACTTTTGTTAAGGAAGTGTTAAGAGAGACAGAAAACCGAGGAGCGAATCTAATTTTTGATTCAGTAGCAGGGGATGTAACAAGCAAAAGCCTACAGTGCTTAGCGCTGTATGGAACACTGTTGCAGTTTGGCAATAGTAGTGGGAAAGCTGGAACTTTCACAACAAATGATGTTCATAGCAGCTGCAGAAATATTAAAGGTTTTAGTTTAGGGACAACAAGAAAACACGATCCCTTGCGCTTAGCACCTGTTGCAGAAAAAGTAATCGAGCTATTTGACACAAAACAAATCAGCTTGCCCCTAGCAAAAATCTTTAACTTAAGTGAGGCAGCAAATGCACATAGGTTAATAGAGAGCCGTAAATATAAAGGAAAAATACTGCTTAAAGTATAATGGCCAAACTAAAGGAAAACCGTAGTACGTGCAAATCATGCACTGTACTACGGTTATTTCATTGATAGTTTAAATTACCCGGAAATAGATTTTATTCTAGACTGCCTGCCCTTCAGCAGGAATGCCCCAATTATAACAGCAACTAAAGCAACTCCAAGTCCTAATAGTATGCTCTTTGTAAAGCCAAGAACGAGGAAGCCGATAATCGATGCGATACTTGACAGAACGGCATAAGGTAATTGGGTCATCATATGATCGATTGGATGAACAGAGCTACCGATCGAAGCAAGAATTGTCGTATCCGATAGTGGGGAACTGTGTTCACCGAAAACCGTTCCGGCTAAAACAGCTCCAATAATCGCGATTAAAAAAGTTATATCAATTGCGGCAACAATTTCAGCTCCAATTGGAATCATAATGCCTGCTGTCCCTAGTGTACTTCCAATAGAATAGGAGATAAATGCTGCAAAGACAAAGAAGATAACTGGAAGCCACGCCATCAATATATTTCCATGAATTAATGAAGCCAAATATTGGCCAACGCCTAATGAGGAAATGATTTGTGCAGTAATAAGGGCTAAGAATAGAATTGTTACACTCGGCAAAGTCGTTTTAATTCCTGAGAAGATTGTAGATGAAAGGTGGAGTGTAGATGTTTTCTTCATGACTAGTCTAATAAGAATCACAATGTTTGCACAGATGCCTCCATATAAAAGGGAGGTAATGATATCGGTATTTTTAAGCAGTTCAATTGGTGAATTCGAGCCTTCTCCTGCACTGCCAATTGTGACGGCAGTTACGACTGTTACGATAATTAAAGTTAGCACAGGTAAAAGAAGATCCATCATCTTGCCATCCGTTCTGGATGGAAGCTTCGATTCTTCAGCTCCTGGAACGCTTCCATGTTTTGTATCAACTAAAATATTCTGTTCGAGGGCACGTTTTTCATCGCGATGCATTTGCCCCAGATTAATGCCGGTAAAGGCAACAATAATCACTAACACAATCGTTGTAATTGTATAGAAGTTGGAAGGAATTGCTAGCAAAAACGCCTCAAGGGCTTGATAATCCCCGATATGATTCGATTCTAGTACACCATCGATAATCGAGATGATAAATGCCGAGAGGGCGGATACGGGTATAAGAAGGGCTACTGGAGCAGATGATGAGTGAATTAGGTAGGATAGTTTTGAATGGGAAACCTTATATTTATCTGTTACTGAGCGCATAACAGTGCCGCGGAAAAGACAGCTGAATGCGTCATCAAACCAAGTGAAAAAGCCTAGGAAGATCGCTGCGATTTGAGATTGTGCTCTTGTTTTTGCCACTTTTACTCCCCATTGAGAGAATGCATTGATTCCACCAGAAAGATATAAAAGGGAAGAAAGAATGCCGATTAAGATTACAAATACTAAAATTTTGCCATCTCCGACTAACACCTCGACACCTATATTGTAGATATTCGTTACACTTTCGAACACATTCCACTCTGTATAAAGAAGTGCACCCAAAACAATTCCTACACCCAATGATAAAAATAAACGTTTCGTAATAATAATAAGTGCAATTGTTACAATTGGGGGAATCAGGGAAAAAATAGTTCCGACCATTTTAAACCTCCTCAATTATTTAAATCAAAATATGGTTTGTAAGCGTTTACGTATCCTTGAGAAAAGTAGATCATCCGTGAATGAAGATATCTATAGTGCAGAGAAGGTTCTCACGAATGACCTTTGAAAAAATTTTTATGGTGAAAATGTGTATTTAATTTTTATGTTGTGAGGCGATTGACTAAACGACCTACACCTGCAACCTCACAAACGATTTCATCACCTGCTTTTAACCAGATTTTTTCTTCTCGACCCAAGATGACCCCCTCAGGAGTTCCAGTAAAGAGAACATCCCCTGGTTCTAGCGTCATAATTTTTGATAAATCGCTGATCATCTCGGCGATTGGGAAAATCATATGTTTGGTATTCGAGCTCTGTCTTAGATCTCCGTTTACCCAGCACTTCAACTCAAGGTCTTGGGGATCCGGGATTTCATCTGCAGTGACAACATAAGGTCCAATTGGCGCAAATTTATCGATCGCTTTTCCATACATCCATTGAAGTCCACGGAATTGCAACTCTCGAGCTGACAAATCATTTCCAACACTATACCCAAAAACATACTCAAGAGCTTCTTCTTGGGAGACATTTTTTGCTTGCTTCCCAATAACAGCCACTAGCTCCACCTCATAATCTACCTGCTGGGTTACAGAAGGGGGAATAATCTCCTCATTGTGGGCTGCTAAACTATTTTGATATTTAGGGAAGTAGATGGGGAATTCTGGGATGTTAAAGTTTGCTTCCTCTACGTGAGCTCGATAATTTGCGCCAGAACAAATGATTTTCCCTGGTTTTTGGACTGCAGGAGCATAGTCAATTGCTGATTCTTCTATAAATTCATTGGATTTCAAAAGTACTTCATGAAGCTGGTTTAAGCCGGTTTCGCCTAATGCAATTGCTTCATCGATAGTAGCTGGTGCATCAATGCCTGCTGTTTCTGCAATTTTACGAACATCTACAATCCCTTTTTCTGTTGCAATCCCTAATTTGATTCCATCCACTGATTGAAAAGAAACTAATTTCAAATAAAAGCACCATCCTCTGTTTAAATTTGGATATTACTAGAAAATAATTCCACTAAAATATGATGTTTTTCTTATGGTAAAAAAAGGTACATTGAAATGGAAATCGTGTTGTATGGCATTATATAGTTCTAAAATATTATTTAGAACATAATAATTTTAAAAAAATCCCTCCGTTTAATTCGTATAGATTGATAGATTTGGAAGTTCTAATTAGTAAATTTCTCAGCATATATTTATATATTGAAGCTTTTAGTTTAAGGGGGATTGCAGTATGAACAATATAGGTTTTAGGATTAAACAAAGCGAAAACAGATTGAGTGGAGAGATGATTGAAAGATTCCGACCGCTTGCTACTTCTTTGCTTAGTGATAGTATGAACCGGCTGCACGCAATTGGGCCAAATCTCCGTCCCTATCACCAAGAGGGAAAACTGATTGGAAATGCATTCACTGTTAAAACTCGACCAGGCGATAACATCATGGTACATAAAGCGATAGATACGGCAAAGCCGGGAGATGTAATTGTCGTTGAAGCTGGAGGTACGTTAACGAATGCAATTATAGGTGAAATCATGGTAGCCTTGGCCCGAAAAAATGGTATTGCTGGATTCGTCATTGATGGTGCAATTAGAGACTCTGGACCGATTAGTAAAGGGAAATTTCCTGTTTATGCAAGAGGTGTAACCAATCGTGGTCCATATAAAGACGGTCCAGGGGAAATTAATGTACCTATTGGAATAGACGGAATGGTCATCAATCCAGGGGACATCATCATCGGGGATGAAGATGGGCTGGTTGTAATAGCACCGCATAATGCAGATGAAATTATTCAATTAGCAGAGAAAAAGCTATTGCAGGAGCAGAAAACTTTACAAGCAATCGAAAACGGTACCATTGATAGACACTGGATCGATGAAGCTTTAAGGAGCAAGGGCTGTGAGGGATTATAGTTAGTGGTTTTTCGAAGGAGTTGTGTTTCGTATCCTATGAGACAATTCCTTTTTTGTTATCTGAGGTGAAATGCTTTAATAAGAAATTGAATGTTTGAAAGAGAAGGGAATTATAAATTAGCTGCTTACAATTTCCTACAGATATATCTATATATATGAAGAAAGGAGTGGCACAAACTTGCCACTCCTTTTCCTTATTTTCCAGCCTCGTCGATAAAGGCCTTGATGATATCAGATTTACCTGAGTAGTCATCGCGTATTTTTTGAGCGATATCTTTGTATAGGGAAGTGTCCACATCCTCTAAAACTTCTACCCCTGCATCTTTAAGTGTTTGCAGGTTTGATTTTTCACGATTCAGTGCTTCTTGAATGCCCCAATCGACTGCCTTTTCCAAAGCTTCGCGAACAATTGCCTGATCCTCGGCAGATAAGTTATTCATAGATTTCTGGCTCATGTCAATCACGGTAGGGAAGGTCATTTGGTTAGTTAACGTTAGATAGTTTGCTTGCTCGTAATATTTCTCTGTCACTAAAGCATCCAGGTCAATGTCGACGCCATCAATAACACCAGTTTCCAAGGATTGATATACCTCCGTCAAAGGCATGGAAGTTGGACCAGCGCCAACCTCTTCCCAGTACTCCTGCATTGCTGGTGAACCGACAATACGGATTTTCTTGCCTTTAAAGTCATCTGGAGTTTCAGCAAATCCATCCTTCATCAGTACATGGCGGTTCCCTGCAAAAGCAAAATCTAGTCCCACTAAGTTTTGAGAGCTTAAAGTTTCAAGCATGGCTTTTGCTGCATCCGATTTACGCATTTCAACAGCATCCTCTAAAGTATCAAATAGGTAGGGCATAAACCATCCATTTAATGAAGGCTCACGTGTACTCATATAAGCATTTGTCATAAAGCCAAAATCGATAACACCTGTTTCTAATTGTGAAACGATGTCAGCCTCAGGACCGATTGTAGCTGCAGGATAAATCGTTACTGACATACGACCATCCGATAATGCACCTAATTCTTCCCCAAATTTTTCGGCTGTCGCGTGCCAAACATGACTTGCCTGCGAAACGTGCGCTATTTTAAATTCAATTTTCCCACTGGAATCTTGAGAACCATCATTTTCGGCTGAGGCAGAGCTGGCAGCATCTTCACTGCTAACACAAGCACTTAATATAATCGATAGCACCATCATTAGAGCAATTAAATAATATTTTTTTATTTTCATTACCTATCCCCCTTGAACAATGTTTTAAATAAAACAAAACCTTTTCAAACTATATTTGGAGACTACTTGAAGCACGGTAATATTAAAAGTTAATTATGAAATTACTTCGAAGAAGTGTAGTGTAAGGGAAGCTGTAAAATTGTTAACTGTTAACGGAAGGCTGCTTTAAATTCCCCTGTAATTTTTTGATGGCCGCCGTTATCTTCAAGAGTTTGTTGTTTCTCGATACCATACATATTCATGATAGGTATATCATTAACGGAGAATAAATAAGAATCCTCAGATGCTACGTGTTCATGCCATGCCCAATTTGGAACGACAAAATAATCGCCTTTTTTCCAATCGAAACGAACCCCATTTATAACGGTATATCCGGAACCTCCGTATGCATGGAAGACAGTCGAATGCGTATGACGCTGAGCAATAGTATGGAAGCCAGCCGGTAAATGCTGCATGCGCGTTCCAAATGTCGGATTTGCTGATTTTCCTGTTGATGGGTTAATATACTCTACCGCAAAACCAAGTAATGGATCTGCATCGAATTCCATTAGTCCATTGATTCCTTCCAATGTTCGTGCCCATTTATAGTTGGCAAGTGGGGCAACGGTATATTTATCATCCCCGACAGGGCGAACCATCCCGCCACGGTAACGTTTTTCAGTAAAGTTATCAGGAACTTCAGGGCGTTGTAATCCATCCTCGTAAGGCTCAAAGAATGTACCCCCGACAGCATATAGTGTTGGAATATCCAGTGCATCCATCCACATCATCGGTTTATCGCCAACGTGTTCATGGCCATGCCACAAGCCTTTAGGGGTAATTAAGAAATCGCCCTCTTCCATGAAAATACGTTGCCCTTCTACGATGGTATAAGCACCTTCACCGTTTGTAATGAATCGAAGGGCGCTTTGAGAGTGACGGTGTGAAGGCGCTTTCTCTCCTGGCTGAAGCATTTGAACTGCCGCATAAATGGTTTGTGTAGTAGAAAGCCATCCCCATGGTTTGCGATAAGTTAACCCAGGATTTTGGAAGTAGATTGCGCGGCGTTCTCCACCACGATCTGGTGTGAAAATTTGGGCAGCTTCCCCCATTTTTTTCTCGATTAGCTCTGCACTCCATAAATACGCTTCTGCTTGTGGGGTTGGGTTATGGTGCATAATGTCGGGAAGCGCTTCCCAAAGTGGGCCTAAATTGTATTGCTGAATATCCTTCGTGAAATCCTTAACAACTGAACTATTCATATATGCTTTTACTTCTGCACTCATTTCGCCTGCCATAATGAATTACCCCTCTCGATTTATAAATTTTAATTTAGCTACAAAAACTTAAACTTACAAACTAGAAAACTATTTTCTGTATAAGTCACAAATTTTCTATGGATTACCTATAAAAACCTTTTCTAACGTTTCCAGGCTATGATCGTTTTTATTTTCAACAAATCCTTTTTCCGCCTTAAATCCATGGAACTGATCGATAAAGTCGAAATTTTGCCGTTTACTTAAAATTGTATTCCGCAGTAAAATGGTTTCCGGAGTGGTCGCGTGAATAATTTCACCCCATACCCGAGCGCTTGTTTGAACAAACTTCCCTCGAGGGATACGTACCTCTTGATATTCTTTAAACGCTTCCTCAATGTCATCATTCTTTTCAACCATTTCAGCTAAATAGCATGCATCTTCAATTGCTTGGCAACCACCTTGAGCAAGATATTGAAGCATAGGATGGGCTGCATCGCCTAAAAGTGTTAATTTGCCATCAGTCCAGTTGTCAATCGGGTTGCGGTCATACATTGGCCAACGACGCTGACGAGAGATAAATGAAATCGCGTGTTGTACTAAATCGCAGGTACCTGCAAATACTTGCTCCATTTCTTCAGGAGTACCCCAATCGGTTGTATGCTCAATTTCAGGTGTATATTTATAAGATTTAAAAACTACTACTTGGTTGTATAATTTTCCACTGCGAACAGGATATTGGACTAAGTGCAGATTTGGTCCAACCCACATATAGACATCATCATTATTCACGGTGTCACCCATTTTGGACATTTCCAAGGTTCCGCGGTAAGCCACATATTTTGAACATACTACTTCATCTTCAATCAGCTTCTGACGTTGCTTTGACCAAATTCCATCAGCACCGATGGCAGCATAACCAGAGTGTGTCTGACCGTCTGCAGTAATAAGCCTTACGCCATCATCATCTTGTACCGAATCCACAATTTGTTGATTTGTTAATAATTCAATGTAACCGTTTTCTTTTGCGGCCTCATAGAGGGCATTTTGCAGGTCTGCACGATGCAATACGATGTAGGGTGCTCCATAGCGTTCGACATAATCCTTCCCAAGGTCAAGGGCACTTAATTCTTTTCCAGT
>DAMDNS010000109.1:7460-7632 GCA_032083605.1 Ureibacillus sp. | reverse complement strand
AGTTGATGTCTTTTCTTATGCGGATTTCCTTAAAATTTTCTACTTCCTATCCGCGCAGAAAAACACTACTCGACCCAAAATAGGTCGAGTTGATGTCTTTTCTTATGCGGATTTCCCTAAAATTTTCTACTTCCTATCCGCGTAGAAAAACACTACTCGACCCAGAATAGGT
>DAMDNS010000109.1:0-7360 GCA_032083605.1 Ureibacillus sp. | reverse complement strand
AGTTGATGTCTTTTCTTATGCGGATTTCCTTAAAATTTTCTACTTCCTATCCGCGTAGAAAAACACTACTCGACCCAGAATAGGTCGAGTTGATGTCTTTTCTTATGCGGATTTCCTTAAAATTTTCTACTTCCTATCCGCGCAGAAAAACACTACTCGACCCAAAATAGGTCGAGTTGATGTCTTTTCTTATGCGGATTTCCTTTAAAACTTATACTTTCCTATCCGATAAAAAATTTCCTTATTATATAGATTTGTGCATCTATATAATAAGGAAATCATGTCAATTTATTTCATGGTTGTTATTGTGGGAACCAGCCAACTGGTTCAACATTTAAGCGAATATTAATTTGTTTTACTTCCTGGAATTCTTCTAAGCTGTATTTCCCTAAACTACGGCCGATACCTGATTGCTTGTAGCCACCCCACGGAGCTTCTACATAAGTTGGGTGATAATCATTTACCCATGTAATCCCTGCACGCACTTGCTTAATGACACGTAATGCTTTAGCGCCGTCATTTGAGAAGACACCACCAGCTAAACCAAAATCTGTGTCATTGGCCAATCGTACAGCCTCTTCTTCTGTTGAAAATTTTTGAATCGTTACGACTGGACCGAAAATTTCTTCTCGCACGATCGTCATATCTGATGTTACATCCGTAAATACAGTTGGCGCGATAAAGAAACCTTTGTCAAGACCCTCGTCTGTTAAACGGAAGCCCCCTGTTTTCAAGGTTGCCCCTTCTTCTTTACCTTTTTCGATATAGCCTAAAATCGAGTTCAATTGCGCTTCGCTCACAATAGCGCCCATATTCGTTTCTTGGTTAAGACCTGGGCCTACTTTGATTTTTTCTGCGCGTTCTACATAGCGTTTTACGTATTCATCATAAATTGTATCCTGTACTAAAATACGGCTACCCGATGAACACACCTGACCCGCGCCCAAGAAAATCCCGAATAAACCATAGTCAACCGCTACTTCCAAGTCTGCATCTGCAAAGACGATATTTGGCGACTTACCGCCTAGTTCCAAAGAAATTTTCTTTAAGTTGCCAGCTGCTGCGCGCATAATGCCACGCCCTACATCTGTACTTCCCGTGAAGGATACCATGTCTACATCATTGCTTTCAGAAATCGTTTGCCCAATAATTGAGCCTTGACCAAGCACCATGTTTACGACACCTTTTGGCAAGTTTAGCTCATGCAGGATTTCAAATAACTTGAAGGCTGTTACAGGCGTAACTTCAGCTGGCTTGTATACGATGGTATTCCCCGCCGCTAAAGCAGGTGCGATTTTCCAAACACTCATTAGTAATGGGAAGTTCCAAGGTACGATCAAACCTGCAACCCCAACTGGTTCTTTTACAACCATTGCTTGAACATTATTATCCGGCACATGGTATGTTTCACCGTCTGGATGTAAAATAATCCCTGCATAATAACGGAAGCAAGCGATTGAATCTTGTACATCCGCTTCTGCCTCTGCATATAATTTTCCGTTATCCTGTGTCTCTAATACAGCGAATTCTTCAAGACGCTCCTCTAGCTTATTGGCAATCGCATGTAAAATAGTTGAACGTTCTTTCGCTGTCGTGTTTTTCCAATCGCCCTCATCAAACGCTACACGTGCAGCTTGTATCGCTTCTTCTGTTTGTTCTTTCGTCATACGTGGTGCTGTAGCGATTACTTCCTGGTTTGCAGGGTTGATTACGTTTACTGTATTTTCTGCCTCTACCCACTCGCCATTTACATAACTTTTTAAGTATAATACGTCAGTTGCTGTTGTTGTCATCTATCATCCCGCCTTATAGTTTAATAGTTAAATTAGAAGATTTTGCCCGTGAGCAACATGCTAAAATAGTTTTTCGCTGCCTTTTATTTTCTTCGGATAAGAAGTGGTCCCGGTGTTCCACATCACCTTCTACAACATCGATTTCACAGCTGCCGCAGCCACCGATTTTGCATGCATGTGGTGCATTAACCCCCTCGCGCAGCAGTGCCTCTAATAATGTCTCATTTTCAGACACTTGAATTTGTTTGCCGCTTTCCGTCAGGGATACGACAAACGGTTCCAGATTTGTGTTATCCAGGCCGCTTGAGAATAATTCGAAATGAACAGCACCTTCCGGATAACCGTACGAGAAAGCGGCGTCACGGAATTCTTCCACCATGCTCACAGGTCCGCAGAAATACACATGGGAGCCTACACGGTGTTCCTTCATTAAATCGGTTGTTAAACGATTTGGCTCTGCTACACGTGAAAAATGGAAGGTCGCAATGTCCGCATATTTTTCTTTAATTTCTTCATAAAAAGCACATTCTTCAGGTGTACGAGCTGCATAATGAAGCTCTACTGTTTGATCAAATTGAATATCCTGCAGCATCGATAAAAATGGTGTAATCCCAATACCAGATGCATAAAATACATGGTGTTTCGCTTGTACATTTAACGGAAAGTAATTACGCGGGAATGTAATTTCAAGTTCATCCCCTTCTTTCATCACTTCATGCCAATGCTTTGAGCCTCCACGTGAGTTTGCATCTTTGTTAATCGCAATTTCGTAATAGTCACGGTTACGTGGATCGCTGATTAATGAGTACTCACGTTCATATACTGTATCCCCATCGGCTACAAACGTTTTTAAGTGTGAACCACCTGTAAATGCAGGCAGCTTTTCATCTTCTGTAGGCACAAATCGAAAACGTTTGATAGTAGACGTTTCTTGTACAATACGATCGATTTTTACAGGAATATTGCCGGCGATTCTCATTTACTTCACTCCTTCTGTTTCTGGTACAAATGGATACCCAATATATCCTTTACGTACTTTTGAATAAAATGGCCCAACTTCCAGGTGTGCACCACACCCGCATTGTACATGTGCTGCTTGTGTGTCGATTTCGCTTGCGGTGAAGCATTTCATACAGTAGATATATTTTCGCTTTTCACCGATAATTTTTACCTGTATTTCTTCTTCTGATAGGCCTTCTTCAACGGCTGTCGAGAAAATCGTTGCCGCATCGTCCCAATTGGCAGCGATATAAAAACATGTGCCCATCTTTTGCTCTACGATAAAGTCGCGGACACGGGCCGTATCCTTGAACAGAAATGTAGCGGATGGTGTATCGAAGAGCTGTGCTTGTAATTGCTGTGCTTCTTCTTTATAGGCTTCCGCGCAAATAATGGCAGCCTTTACGAAATGCGTTTTAGGCGATAATTTTTCTGTTAATGTAGCGGATTCAAAAAATAAGACCGGGCTATTATACATACAGCTTATCCCTCCTGAGTTTCTGCAGCTTGTTTCTTTAACTTTTCGTCTACACGGCGTAAATACTCTACAGATTGCGGTAAAAAAGGAGCAATTCCTTTGTATTCCGCCATCGGTTCCGGAATATCCTGCAGGACGCTATACATTAAATCAAACCATTCTTGACGAAGCTGCATATCTTCCAAAGGCAAGAACTGTGTATTTAAAACAAATAAAATGGCATTGCTGCGTGACATACGGTAGAATTTTTGTTCTTCTACACGCAGACGTACTAATTTACCTGCATTTTCAGGAGTGATAAGGCTTCGCTCCGGTCCCCATACATCCATCGTTTCATAGTTTACATCCCAACGGTCGGCCATCAAGTTCCAGTTAATACGTGTCCATGGCTCACCAGGGTTAATTCCTAATAGGAATCGACGGACACGATCTATTAAGTTGTCACCATTACGTGATACAAACGGAACAGGTCCATGGATTTCATCAAACGACATCCCCTTATTCCAATGTGCAGAAAATAGTGCAGCATATGAGACTTGTCCTATTTCAAGGTAGAAGTTGTCATCACGGTTGACCATTAGGACAAAATCCTGGTGGAAATGGCGCCCTGCAAAATCATATGGCTCATAAGGTAATGTAGACGGATCACCGAATGTAAACGTCTGCTCTTCTTTTAGAATATTATTTTTAAATGTCCATTCATCCCCATTTTTAATGAGCTCAAAATGTTCGGGATATTTTTCAACCGCCATTTCAAATACCATTTCCAAAAACTCCCACTGCATTTCCATTGTGTGCGGGAATGATTGATAACGAACCTCAGGCTGCTCATCCAATAACCGGCGCTTCGCATGTACTTGCAGCTCATATTCCGGCGTGATCAATACCAGGTTTGTGTCCTCTAACCTCCGCAAGTCATTGGAATAACGATAATTATCTGAACGGAATGGGAATGGGAATGTATCCAAGTCAGTTGTCTTAAAATCTAATTCTTGTGTAAACATAGTAAACGCCTCCTAAAGTGATGTTTTCGTTTCGATTAAATATTGTTTAAATTCTTCATCTTTCGCGGATACACGATCCACTTCAAATCTGAAAATGAATTTCGCACACACATAGTACAAGGCACACGCCAAGAAGAATGTCGGAATACCTGCCGTGATTTTCAAAAACAAACCATTTGCTTCTAACGTAATCGGGTTATACAAGCTCCAGAAGAAGAAATAACTTACAACTAATGTCACGACTGCTGAAGGATTAAAGCCGAACCAGTAGTTATACTTTCCTTTAGTGTTGTACAGATCACGCATAGAAATATTTTGCTTTTTCACGAAGAAATAATCGGCAATTAAAATACCACCCAAGCTTGCCATCGTGAACGAAATAACAGACATGAAAATATTAAATGCATCATAGAAGGTTGAATTTAATAATAAGAAAATGGTCGGTAATAATGTACATACCGCTAACATCCAAGAGCTTTTCGAGAAAAGTGTTTTAAAGCTGATTGCAAAGGAATACATCAAGAACAATGTTGCACCCAAGTTTGCAACTGTTAACAAAATCAATCCAATAATGGCAAACTTGCTGCCCATGATGGCATTCATCCAATCGCCTGGGTACAATGAGCCTGAAATTAGTGCTGCAATTGCCCCAACTGCGGCTGCAATAACCACAATCACCCCGTAGCTATAAAAACTTGCTGTATAAGCTGATTTTGATGATTTTGCTAAACGGCTATATTGACCTAAATAAGGCAGCCAAGAAAAGCCTAATGCAACATTAATCTCAAGCGCCGTCATAAAGGATTGTGTATGATTTTCAAATGGCTCTACCGGCATTAACTTATTTAAAGCTGGTATATGATCTGAAAAAACTACCACCACGATTAGCGCAATCAAAAATAACAAAAATGACGGAACCGCAATAAGATTGAATTTGCGAATCGCATCTGGTCCGCGAAAGACGATGAAAAAGGCGATAAAGAATAAAAGTATCGCACAAACAGTTGGACCTGCACTACCCGAAACAATCTCCGGGGCATTTACGACCTTAAGCGCACTTGATAGCGATTCACCTGCCATGAATAATGCCAGGGCGCTATAACCTAATGACAGCAAATAAAACAAGATAAAAAAGGCTGTGACCCCGTTATAGCCTAGCGCACTGCGATAGCCAACAAAGGTATCCACTCCATACTTTGCGAAGTAAAAGGCAACTGGAGCTATTAAAAACATCGGAAAAGCATTTCCGAATAACACGGCGATTAATGAATCACCTGTTTGTAGCATGGAGCCTGCATACGCTCCAGATAATAATCCAAATGCAGATAAGCCAATAACCGTCTGTACGAGCACTAAATCTATAAAACTCATTTTTCTCTCTTTTTTATGTGTCGGTAAATAAGCAAATGCAATATCTGCATTTACATTTGATTTTGTTTTTGACATAGCCTCATCTCCCTTTGCTGACTTTAAAAACTAAAGACAGCGATTGTTATAATCGCCATAACGACTGTGACTCCGATAAAATCTGAAATTTTAGCTTTGTCATTTTTCTCCAGCAATTCATCTTCGAATGCTACAATTCGCTTTTCCAAATCCTCATACATCGTTTTTACGAATGGTTCCTCTGATTGAAGCTCCTTATCGTAGCTCTTTAACGCAGCAACTTTCATAGTAATCTCTCCTTTTTTCATCTTTATTTATAATAATGCAATTTGCGTGCCAATTGAAAAAAATAAGAATTTACTGACTTTTGGATTGAAATTTACGTTTATTTATTGCAAATTTGAAATAGTAATTTCATTTTTGAAATTTATTTAGCAATAGGGGGATTTTTAATGGAACAAGTAGCAATACTGTCTCAAATGTTCGACTTTTCAATTGTTACGAAAGAAAATGGAGAGATTGTGGAGTTCTTTTCAAGCAATGATACATATAATAATCATTTATCATTTCATACAAATATCGCCCAGTTTGAGGAAGAAATTTTCAGTAATCCCATTTTCTCGTCTCTTGAAGTGAACGATACAAAGCAAACGTTCCTCCAGCAAACATGGAACAATCACAGAGTGTTAACATATGTCATTCCATCTAAAGGCAACTATATATTTGGCTACAATATAATCGAAAAGCATGCGGAAGAGAAAAATAACCAACCTAGTTTCAGCAGCGACCTGATTATCAAAAGTCCGGCAATGATGAAAGTAGCTTCACAAATCCAGAAAGCCGCAAAAGCAGGTGCCACAACCCTATTACTCGGCGAATCGGGCGTCGGTAAGGAAATATCGGCACGAGCAATTTACCAGTCAGGTGCGCGAAAGGATCACCCTTTTGTCGCGATTAACTGCGGTGCGATTCCTGAGACATTAATCGAAAGTGAATTATTCGGTTATACGGCGGGTTCGTTTACGGGTGCCCAAAAGTCAGGGAAAATCGGGAAATTTCGAGAAGCAAATAAAGGAGTTATTTTCTTGGACGAAGTCGGCGAGCTGCCATTATCAATGCAAGTAAAACTTTTACGCGTGATACAGGAGCGGGTTGTGACACCAATCGGTTCTTCCGTGGAATACCCGATTGATGTCCAAATCATTGCAGCAACAAACAAATCACTTATTAATATGGTCAATGAGGGTACATTCAGGGAAGATTTATATTACCGATTAAACATTATCCCAATTACCATTCCACCTTTACGCGAGCGTGCCGTTGAAATTCCTGAACTCATCGAACACTTCACTGCAATCTTTAACAAAAAATACAATTGTCACCGGCTATTCTCTATTACAGCAATAGACTTTTTGACATTACAAGAGTGGCCTGGCAATGTTCGGGAACTGGAAAATTTCATTGAACGTACGATTATTTTAGCCGATGAGGACATTATCTCCTTGCAAACTGCGCGTGATTTTTTAGATGCACCAAGCAGTAATCATGCGCTTGAAAAGAACATTACTATTAATAAGCTTATACCATTACAAGAAGCACAGGAGTTAATGGAAGAGCAGCTGATTACAATGGCAATGGAAAAATACAATTCTTTAAAACTAGCCGCAAACGTTTTAGGGATAAGCCCACCAACGATGACG
>DAMDNS010000108.1:0-7641 GCA_032083605.1 Ureibacillus sp. | reverse complement strand
ATTTTTATAAAATTAAGGAGTATAATTTCTTCAAGCAGTACAAAAAAATATATATAATGGGGTGTTCTATATGAATATGAAAATCATGAAAAAATTGAACCGTCAAGGGCTTACGATTGCTTTTCTGCACGCTGTTATATTGTTAAACCTCTCATTAGATATTTTCTATGTGAAATAATTTATATTCAACAGTCTAGCTGATTCATGGCTAGACTTTTTTATTTTTAGATAACATCAGCCTCTATCTTATTAACATTGATACGATACTTTTTGTTCATCATTTAAATTTGTTTTACATAATTGAATTCCGAAATCTAGCATTTCAAGTTTAAAAACTCAAAATTGTAAAATATTCAAAAAAATTATTTGAACCAGCAGAAAGCATACAGTAGGTAGTATGTAAACGATTTCACGTTGAATGAATTTTTAGAATTGTATAAATAATTCTAAAAATTCTATTGACTATAATGGCTTTTTTGTACTATGATAGCAACAATTTAAAGCGTTCGTTAATTTTAAAACGAACACAATCATGTAACTAAAAGTTAATTGATTGTTTTTATTTAGCAGATAAGAAAGCAGGTGAATTTCTTATCCGCATAAAGTGCAACTATGGCTTATCGCATTATGTATTGTCGATTAGCCGAGGTTTCTACTAATTCTATCTATCTCTTTATTAAGTAATAGATATTCGCAAGGGGCGTTTCTAAATGAGAAGTGACATGATTAAAGTAGGAGTTGATCGTGCTCCTCACCGTAGTCTTTTATATGCTACTGGAAAAGTAAAAGCAAAAGATCTAGGAAAACCTTTCATCGGTGTATGTAATTCATATATCGATATCATTCCAGGTCACGTACACTTACGTGGATTTGCCGATGTTGTAAAAGAAGCAATCATCGAAGCTGGTGGAATTCCTTTTGAATTTAACACAATTGGAGTAGATGATGGCATTGCAATGGGCCATATTGGCATGCGTTATTCATTGCCAAGCCGAGAGTTAATTGCTGACTCGGCTGAAACAGTTATAAATGCACATTGGTTTGATGGTGTATTTTATATTCCAAACTGTGACAAAATTACGCCAGGCATGTTAATGGCTGCTGTACGAACGAATGTACCATCCATTTTCGTCTCAGGTGGTCCTATGGAAGCTGGCAAGTCAGCTTCCGGCAAGCAACTATCATTAACATCTGTATTTGAGGGTGTTGGAGCTCACAAATCAGGAAATATGTCTGCTGAAGAATTACTTGATATTGAAAATAATGCATGTCCTACATGTGGTTCATGCTCAGGAATGTTTACAGCAAATTCGATGAACTGTTTAATGGAAATGCTGGGCGTAGCCCTTCCGGGTAACGGGACAATCGTTGCAACAAGTGAACAGCGATACGAATTAATCCGAGAAGCGGCTAAACAATTAGTCCATATGATCAAGGAAGATATCAAGCCTAGAGATATTATTACAAAAGAAGCCATTGATGATGCATTTGCTTTAGATATGGCCATGGGCGGTTCTACAAATACAGTTCTACATACATTAGCGATAGCAAATGAAGCTGAAATCGACTATAACCTGGAGGACATTAATAAAGTAGCAGCTAGAGTTCCATACTTGGCGAAAATCATGCCAGCTTCAGATATATCTATGGATGATATTAATCGCGCAGGTGGAGTTAGTTCCATCATCAATGAGTTAACGAAAATACCTGGAGCAATCCATCCAGATCGAATTACTGTAGCTGGACAGACAATGCGAGAGCTTGTAAAGGATTATCAAATCATAGATGACCAAGTAATTCGAACAAAGGATAATCCGTATAGTCAGGTGGGGGGGCTATCCGTTCTTTTTGGTAACATTGCACCTGAAGGCTCTGTTATTAAAGTTGGTGCTGTAGATCCATCCATTCAAACTTTTGTTGGAGATGCAATTGTGTTTGAGTCGCAAGATGAAGCGCAAGCGGCAATTGATAACGGTACTGTAAGGGAAGGGCATGTTGTTGTCATTCGCTATGAAGGGCCAAAAGGAGGTCCTGGGATGCCAGAGATGCTGGCACCTACCTCTGCTATTATGGGACGCGGACTTGGAACTAAGGTAGCTTTAATAACTGATGGTCGTTTTAGTGGTGCCTCACGAGGTATTTCAATAGGCCATATATCACCTGAAGCTGCAGAAGGTGGTCCGATTGCATTGATTGAAAATGGGGATAAAATAATTATTGACTTACCAAATAGAACCATTAATCTAGATGTATCGGAAGAAGTATTAAGTGAACGTCGTGAAAACCTGAAACCGTTTGAACCGAAAATTAAAACGGGATGGTTAGCGAGATATTCAAAACTTGTAACAAACGCTTCTAAAGGTGGAGTTATGAAAATATAATTCACCTGTGTAAAGTTTTAATGGTATAATCAGTCAAACTAAAACTAATAATGTTGTAAGTGAATAGATTAATTCGATGATGAGGTAAAAGGTTATAGAGTCTTGTATCTACCAGAGAGTCGGTATTGCTGGAAGCCGACGATACAACTATATCCGACATCCCCTCGGAGTGAGCTATTAAACGCGCAAGCAATTAGATAGCTCCGGGCATATTTCGAAATGCTCGTTATTAATGAATAGTGTACCTAATCTTGTTGCACATTGAATATTCTAATTATTTGGAATTTTTGATGGAGATAGGTGATTCCCACTATTCACGAGGTAGCTTTTTAGCTATGAACAAGGGTGGTACCATGAAAGTCTTTTTCATCCCTACGTAAAGGTTTTATTTGCGTTGGATAAAAAGGCTTTTTTATTTTTTAAAATTAAGGGAGGAGTTAACAAATGGCTGCTAACGTATCCACAACTAATGAAAAAACAAATACAGTTGCTACTGCGCAAGTGCAAACAGAAGAAAAAAATAAACCAAGAAATGGTGCGGATGTATTAATCCAAGCACTCCACGATCAAAATGTAGATATCGTTTTCGGATATCCTGGTGGTGCAGTACTCCATGTATACGACGCAATGTACAGAAACCCGCTTCGACACATTTTAACAAGGCATGAACAAGGCGCAATCCATGCAGCACAAGGTTATGCCCGTGTATTAAATAAACCGGGAGTTGTAATTGCAACAAGTGGTCCTGGGGCAACAAACTTAGTAACGGGTATTGCAGATGCAATGATTGACTCGATTCCATTAGTTATCTTTACAGGGCAAGTGTCAACGGAAGTAATTGGATCCGATGCCTTCCAGGAAGCAGATATCATGGGAATTACAACACCAATTACTAAGCATAATTACCAGGTTCAAGATGTCAATGACATTCCGCGAATTGTTAAAGAAGCGTTCCATATTGCAAATAGTGGCCGTAAAGGACCTGTGTTAGTTGACTTCCCTAAAAATATCTCGGCTTCGGTTTTTGATGAAGCATTGGCCGAGGCCAGCAGAGAAGAAGAATTGTATTTGCCCGGATACCAACCAAATACGAAGCCGAACTTCTTGCAAATCCAAAAAGCAATTCAGGCAATTAGTGAAGCGAAAAAGCCACTAATTTTAGCTGGTGCCGGTGTTTTATTTGCCGATGCACGCCTCGAATTAACTGAATTTGCAGAAAAATTCAAGTTACCTATTATCAATACTTTGCTTGGATTAGGAAGCATCCATGGCCAGCACGACCTTAACTTTGGTATGGCAGGAATGCATGGAGCGGCTGTTGCAAATGATGCAATCCAAAAAGCGGATTTACTAATTAATATCGGTGCAAGATTTGATGACCGCCTAACGGGAGACACAAAGCTTTTTGCTCCTAATGCAACAATCATTCACATTGATATCGATCCAGCAGAAATCGGAAAAAATATTCCGACAGACATTCCAATCGTAGCCGATGCCAAAGAAGCTTTAAATGCCCTACTTAAGAAAGACTTCGATGGTCCTGATACTACCGAATGGTTAGATTATCTATATGAGAAGAAAGAAGATACGCCATATTGGTATGTAGAAGATGCAAACGAAATTTTACCACAGCAAATCATTGAGATGGTTCATGCCATCACCAATGGAGATGCAGTAGTAACAACTGATGTAGGTCAGCACCAAATGTGGGCTGCTCAATATTATAAATTAAATTTTGATCATCAATGGGTTACATCTGGCGGACTTGGCACAATGGGCTTTGGTTTCCCAGCCGCAATCGGGGCTCAATTTGCAAAACCGGATAAAAAAGTAGTTTCATTTGTTGGGGATGCCGGCTTCCAAATGACACTGCAAGAGCTTGCTCTACTAAACGAATTTAACCTGCCTGTAAAAGTAGTTATCGTTAATAATGGAGCTCTTGGTATGGTCAGACAGTGGCAGGAATTATTCTATGACGGCCGTTATTCGCAAAGTCTAATGCCAGTTCAGCCAGACTTCGTAAAACTTGCAGAAGCTTATGGAGTAAAAGGGTATCGCATTAACACGATGGATGAAGCACAAACGATTTTAGAGGAAGCACTAAATTCTGATGAGCCTGTAGTAATTGATGCAAGGGTTAAACAATTAGAAAACGTCTATCCAATGGTTCCCGCTGGAAAATCACTAGATGACATTGTAGGGGTGAAGAAATTTTGAAACGAGTAATCACGGTAAATGTTTTAAATCAAAGTGGCGTATTGAACCGTGTCACTGGTCTGCTGATGAAACGTCAATTTAATATTGAATCCATTACAGTGGGTCACACAGAGCAAGCGACTGTTTCCAAAATGACATTCGTTGTGAATGTTGAGGATGAAACAAAAATCGAGCAATTAATTAAACAATTGTCAAAACAAATTGATGTATTAAAGGTAAATGACATTACCGAAAAATCAATTGTTTTAAGGGAATTAGCCCTTATTAAAGTTGTTTCGCCAGCTAATCTCAGACATGAAATGAATTCGATTGTTGAACCTTTTAGACCTCAAATCATTGATACGTCTAAAAATGTTGTCACATATCAGGTAGTGGGTCATCCAGACAAAATCGACGCATTTATTGAGTTGATTCGTCCTTATGGCATCAAGGAATTGACGCGAACAGGTGTTACGGCATCTGTTCGTGAAACACAGCCTATTGAATCACCGCAACTTTCTATTCTTAAGTAAGAGCTCCTTACTTAGGTAGTTAGTATATAAAAAGGTAATACTTATTTGAGTATTATCTAGTAAATAAAAAAATAGAACACAATATTAGGAGGAAATGAAAATGACAAAAATGTACTATCAAAACGAAATCAATGAGGCACCATTAAAAGAAAAGACAATCGCAATTATCGGTTACGGATCTCAAGGTCATGCACACGCACAAAACTTGAAGGATTCTGGATTTAATGTAGTTGTTGGTGTACGTCCTGGTAAATCATTCGACCAAGCAAAAGAAGATGGATTAGATGTAAAAACTGTTGCACAAGCTGCTGCACAAGCTGATATCATTCAAATCCTGCTTCCGGACGAAAGACAAAAACAAGTATATGATGCTGAAATCGCTCCATTCTTAGAGCCAGGTAAAGCGTTAATGTTCGCACACGGTTTCAATATTAACTTCGGACAAATCGTACCACCTGCTGATATCGACGTATTTTTAGTAGCTCCAAAAGGTCCTGGTCACTTAGTTCGTCGTACTTTTGTACAAGGTGCGGGTGTTCCTGCATTATTCGCGATCTACCAAGATGCTACTGGTGAAGCTCGCGATCTAGCACTAGCTTATGGTAAGGGTGTGGGTGCTGCTCGTGCAGGTATGCTGGAAACTACGTTCAAAGAAGAGACAGAAACGGATTTATTCGGAGAACAAGCAGTACTTTGCGGAGGTACAACAGAGCTAATCAAAGCTGGTTTCGAAACATTGGTTGAAGCGGGATACCAACCTGAATTAGCATACTTTGAAACATTGCATGAATTAAAACTAATCGTTGACCTTATCTATGAAGGTGGTATGGAAACAATGCGCTATTCAGTTTCCGATACAGCTGAATGGGGAGATTATGTAACAGGTCCACGTATCATCGACTCTTCAGTTAAAACTCGCATGAAAGAAGTATTAGCTGAAATTCAAGACGGTACATTTGCCAAGGATTGGATTAAAGAAAACGAAACAGGTCGCCCACGCTACACTGAATACAAAAAAGCGGGTGCTGAACACCAAATCGAACAAGTGGGATCTAAATTAAGAGAGATGATGCCATTCATTAATGAAGGCAAGAAAAAAGTGGTGATTAAATAGTGCGTAAGATTGATATATTTGATACAACGCTACGTGATGGAGAACAGTCAGCAGGTATAAATCTAAATACAGCAGAAAAAATAGAAATCGCCAAGCAACTAGAACGCCTAGGAGTAAGTATTATTGAAGCAGGTTTTCCTGCTTCAAGCCCTGGTGATTTCGAGGCAGTCAATAAGATTGCAAGAACGGTCAAGAATTCCATTGTTACAGGTCTTGCTCGTTGTGTGAAAAGTGATATCGATACGACTTGGGAAGCTATTAAGGATGCAGAACAGCCACATATTCACGTTTTCCTGGCAACAAGTCCAATTCATATGGAATACAAGCTGAAAAAATCACCAGAGCAAGTTGTCGAACAAGCGGTAGAAGCAGTGAAATATGCGAAAAAATTCTTCCCGTTGGTTCAGTGGTCTGCTGAAGATGGTTTCCGTTCAGACCGTGATTTTCTAGTGCGCATCATTGAAAAAATAATTGAAGCTGGTGCCACAACAATTAATGTGCCGGATACAGTGGGTTATGCATCGCCACAAGAATACGGTGAGCTTTTCAAATTCTTGCGTGAAAACGTGCGCGGTTCCGAAAAAGTGAAATTTTCTGCCCACTGTCATGATGACCTTGGCATGGCTGTTGCGAACTCAATTGCTGCGATACAAAATGGTGCAGACCAAGTTGAATGTACGATTAACGGCATCGGGGAACGTGCAGGGAATGCTTCATTAGAAGAAATCGGTGTTGCCATGCATATCAGAAATGATATTTACCAAGTTGAAACTGGTTTAAACCTAAAGGAAATCAAGAGAACTTCCCAATTAGTAAGCCGTTTGACAGGAGTTGTGATTCAGCCTAATAAAGCGGTAGTAGGGAAAAATGCTTTCGCACATGAATCTGGTATCCACCAAGATGGGATGCTTAAGAATAAAGAAACCTATGAAATAATTTCTCCGGAACTAGTTGGCGAAGGAGAAGTACCATTAGTATTAGGCAAACACTCCGGTCGTGCAGCATTCAGAGACCGTGCTGAAAAAATGGGCTTTGATTTATCAGACGAAAAACTAAATAAGGCATTCCAAGAATTCAAAAAATTAGCGGACCGTAAAAAAGAAATCACAGAAGAGGATTTAATGACTCTACTAACTGAACAGCAGGTTTTAATCGAAGATGTTGCTTTATTCGAATTAAAATCGGTTCAAGTCTCTTACGGCACTGAAAATATCCCGACTGCTACAGCCTCCGTTGTAACGCCGGAAGGGGAAATTAAAACATTGGCAGCTACTGGCTCAGGATCAGTTGAAGCAATCTTCAATACGCTGGAGCAGCTAGTGAACGCAACTGTAAATATCTTGGACTTCCGAGTGAAATCAGTTGGTAAAGGTAGAGACGCATTAGGTGAGGCTTTAGTTAACTTACGATATAACGG
>DAMDNS010000107.1:0-7646 GCA_032083605.1 Ureibacillus sp. | reverse complement strand
TGAAAAGCATTACGGGCTTTGGACCTACACTGCAAAAAATTGTAGAAAATATTCCGTTGGAAGATATCGTAACACGTCCTCTATGTGACCTTGAGCCAATTAGTAAATGGAGTACGAAAACGGTTACGTTAATTGGTGACGCTGCTCATGCAATGCTTCATAACCAAGGGCAAGGTGCTAACATGGCGATTCAAGATGCCGAAGTGCTAGCAGAAGCAATTTCAGAAGCAGTTGCTGGAACAATTTCAGTTCCGGAGTGCTTAGAAAAGTATGAAGAGCAACGCAAACCAATAACGAAGCTTTATCAAGAATTATCTCGTCTTTTCCCATCAGACCAAGCCGAGACTGCATTCCCTGAAAAAGCTCACTTCTAAAAATCAATATGGGCTGATTATTTTTGTGAGGAAAATAATCAGCCTAATTTTATCATAGCTGCGAGGATACTTGTAAAAAAATGCTTAAATAATTAGAGTTGGGAAATAATTACCAATCCCTGAAATAGATATTTACAAAGAATAGGTGAATATATAAGGAGGTTCTCGTTTAGATGCCAGTACATCCCGAGATTAAAAAAGTGTTAGATTCAATCCCACCCTCAGAAGGGCAGTTTAAAATCATTCCTGAAGAGTTTCGTAAATTTGATGTTCCTGTATTGCCAGTAGAACAGAGGGTACAAGTATATTCTGTTGAGGAAACAACAGTTCAAACTACTGATAGCGAAATTGAAGTTAGAATTTATACACCTGCGGAAGCAGAAAGCTATCCAATTCTTTTATACTTCCACAGCGGCGCATTCTTTTCGGGAAATTTAGAAACGACGGATGAAATTGTACGTCCTCTTTGTAAAGAATCCGGTTATAAAGTGATTTCAGTTGGATACCGACTTGCACCGGAGCATCCATTCCCAACCCCATTAAATGATTGCTATAACGTAACGAAATGGGCTGCAGAGCATAAGGATGAATTAAAATGGGACGGTCAAAATCTTGCTGTGGCAGGAGATAGTGCAGGTGGTAATTTAGCTGCTGCTGTTTCGCTTATGGCCCGTGAAAAGAAAGAGTTTACAATTTCGAAGCAAATATTATTTTATCCATCATTAGACCTTGATTTAAGCGAAATGCGTTATCCTTCTTTGACTGAGAATGCTAGGGGATATTTTGTTGAAACAAATACCTTGCCAGAATTTAATTCCTTCTATTTAGAAGGTGATGTAGATCCAAATAACCCACTTGTATCACCAATTCGTGAAGAAAATTTAGCGGAGCTTCCAGCTGCACTTGTCATCACGGCAGAATATGATCCAATGCGAGATGAAGGGGAACTGTTTGCTGAAAATCTCAAGAAATCGGGCGTACCTGTTCAGAAGATAAGGTATGAAGGCATAACACACGGATTTTTGGGGAAATGGACACATCTAGAAGAATATAAAGGCGTTTATGAAGTAGCAGGTAAATTTTTGAAGAAGGAAATTTAATTAGCTGCTTCTAGTAGTTTTAGGTAAATGGGGACTGTACTGACGAGGATGTGTTCTGTACAGTCTTTTTGTGTTTTAAGGAAATTACAGGCTTCGTTTTATGAATAACTTTTCGATGCCAGGATCTGGATAGTCAGTTGGAGACACTAGAATATAGAATCCGATAAATAGGAGGAAAAATTCCGCTTAATTAAAAAATAACATGAAAAATAGCTGTAATAGACGGAGATATTCCGCCAATCGACCCAAAAAATGAGAAAATGAAGGATTTTTCTATGCATAATCGGAAATTCGCCCCTTATTTACCCCTGATAAGAGGTCCATTCTGCATATAACCGGAAAAATTCCGTTTATTTTAATGGGCTGGAAGTTATATAAAATTTCTCGACACTTTTCAAATTAATCTCGACAATCAGCAACTTTTGCATCCAGCAGCTCCTATAAATCCAAATTAAGCAAATTTGCCTTCTGGAACGTTTCCTCATTCATTTAGACGAATACCAGAGAAAATGCTCGAATTTTAACATAAAAGTCGAAAAGTACCATATGCTGAAATTGAAGATTGAAAAAATTGGAGGTATTTATTTGAAAAAAATTACTCTATTTTCATCTTTCATGCTGGCGGCATTTCTAATGGGATGTAACTCAGAAGACGTGGGGGATACGGGCGGTAAGGGTGAGACAACTCAAAACGCTGATGAGGGCTTGGATACCAATATTGTTACGATTGGGACAGGTGGAGCGAGTGGTCCTTATAACATTTTGGGAACAACGCTTGCGGACACATATTCCTCTGAATTTGATGTAAATTCTCGAACACAAACGACGGGTGCTTCAGTTGAAAACATTAACTTACTGGCTCAAGGTAAAATTGAAATGGCTTTCGTGATGAGTGATGCTCTATCGCAAGCTTTAGCAGGGGAGGTTTCCTTCGACAAGCCAGTGGAGAATATTTCGCAGGTTGCAACACTTTATCCAAATGTTGTGCAAATTATTACCAAAGAGGGTTCAGGAATACAAACAATTGAAGATCTAAAAGGAAAGCGAGTCGCTGTTGGAGATCAGAACTCGGGTGTTGAAGTGAATGCACGTCAGCTTTTAGAGGGGCATGGAATTACTTATGATGATCTGCAAGTGGATTACCTAGGCTATGCAGAAGCAGCTAGTGGGCTCACAGCAGGGACAATTGATGCAGCATTTTTAACAAGCGGCCTTCCGAATGCATCTGTACTTGAATTGACAGAAACGCTTGGTATTGAGCTCGTAACGGTTGAAGCTGAAAAGGTAAAAGAAATCTCAGAGGAACACCCATATTTCATTTCTTATGAAATACCATCAGGTACCTATGGAAATGCAGCACCGATTATGACAGCAGCGGTGCCGAATGCCTTGGTTGTTCGAAGTGACATGAGTGAGGACGATGTGTACCAATTAACGAAAACACTATTTGAAAGTATGGATCTTTTGGTAAATTCCCACCAGGCAGCCAAGGAAATAACGCTGGAAGGGGCACAAGAAAGCATTATTGCACCAATTCACCCTGGAGCTCAAAAGTATTACGATGAACAAAAGTAAATTAAGAGGCTGGCTATGGGGAATTGAATTCCTGATAACCGTGCTTGTACTAGTAATAAAGGTTCCAGTACTGGTATTGGAGTTTGAAGATAATACCTACTATGTAAATAGCGATCATTTTGATTTATCCTGGATTCATTCTGTAGAAAAGGAAGAATGGATTGAATCCTACAACAAACAAGGCGATCAGTTACTTTTGACCGAAACCAAGTTTAAAACATTTGGTGCAGGAGTTCCTAGCCAAGCAGATGCAGTTTCACTGGAAGATGGTTTTGTAAAAATGAAAGTTAACCAATCGTTTGAAGAACTAAATTTAACGGTTTCATCGAATGTAAAAACAACCATCATGTTCGAGCATAAAATAATGCCATTATATGACTATGCGGATGACTATTCCGTGGTTCATATATTTATAGAAAAACTGCCTTTATGGTGTCTTTTTAAAGGAGGTTTCTAATGGGTAACAACAAAATACATTCGAGTGCTGTCGATGAAATATCAGATGTAAATCTTCAAGAGGTTCGTGAAAAATATGACAGCGATTCTATCATCAGAAAACCGGCAAAAAAATATTTGGTCTGGGTTATTTCAATTCTCGCCATGTTATTTGCTGCTTTTCACTTATATACTACATTCAATCCACTGCCGACACTTCAGCAGCGTGCCGTCCACTTATTGTTCGGGATGGCTATCGTCTACCTAATTTACCCCGCATATAAAAAGCAGGACCGTACGAAAATTCCTTTTTATGATTGGATTTTATTTGCATTAAGTATTGCTTCGTGTGGCTATTTGTTTATGGAATACAATGAAATCATGACCTCGCGGGGTGGTGTTCCAAATACTGCCGATATCCTCATGGCCATCTTGACTGTCCTCCTAGTATTGGAGACTGCACGTCGTGTGACAGGTTGGGTTTTGCCGATTCTTGCTCTAATTTTTTTATCTTATCCATTCTTTAGCTATTCAGAGTGGTTACCAAGAATGCTGATGACACGCAAATTCGATCTAGGCGATATTTTTGGTCAACTATTCTTAAAAACAGAAGGGTTATTTTCAACGGCGATTGGAGCTTCTGTTCAATATATCTTCCTATTTATATTATTTGGAGCTTTTCTATCCAAATCAGGAATGGGGCAATTTTTCAATGATTTGGCATTGGCTCTTGCCGGTCATCGAAGAGGCGGTCCTGCAAAAGTAGCGGTTATATCGAGTGCGTTAATGGGAAGCATCAATGGCTCTGCTGTTGCCAATGTTGTGGGGACAGGAGCTTTTACTATCCCGCTGATGAAAAAGATCGGCTATGGCAAGAATTTTGCAGGGGCTGTAGAAGCGAGTGCTTCGATTGGGGGGCAAATATTGCCTCCAGTGATGGGAGCAAGTGCCTTCATCATGGCAGAAACAACGGGTATTTCTTACGGTACTATCGCTCTTGCTGCCATTCTGCCTGCACTTTTATACTTTTTGGGCGTTATTATGCAAGTCCATTTTCGAGCAGGACGCAGCAACTTAAGAGGAATTCCAAAGCCTGACCTGCCACGGGTAAAAGAGGTTCTAAAAGAAGGCGGGCATTTAATCTTGCCCCTTGTTGGCCTAGTTGTATTTCTAGGTTCAGGCGTTCCGGTCGCTTATTCTGCTTTCTATACGATTGTTTTAACCATTATTGTTGCAGCATTCAAAAAATCCACTCGTATGAAGGTTAAGGATATTTTAAGTGCTTTAGAAAATGGAACAAGACAGTCTTTATCAACGATTATTGCTTGTGGGGTTGTAGGGATTGTAATTGGTGTAGTCAATCTGACAAGTTTTGGTTCTACCTTAACTTCAGCCATTACGGAGCTGGGAGCCGGTAGTTTATTTTTAACATTATTTTTAACGATGATTGCATCCATTATTTTAGGAATGGGTCTTCCGTCAATTCCAGCCTATATTATTACCGCAACGATGGCCGCACCCGCTCTAGCGGAATTCGGGGTTCCAATCTTGATGGCTCATATGTTTGTTTTTTACTTTGGAATTTTTGCCAACATTACACCTCCAGTAGCACTGGCATCCTTTGCAGGAGCAGGGCTTGCAGGGGGGAGCCCGATGAAGACCGGTTTTGCCTCATTGAGATTGGCACTTGCAGGTTTTATCGTTCCATATCTTTTTGTTTATGAACCGGCTTTGTTATTAATTGATCCAACAGGATTGCCGTTAAATGCAGTGGATTTACCGCTGGCAGCTCCATTGGATATTGTTATTGTTGCCTTCACATCGATTGTGGGTGTGATTGGTTTAGGCGCAGCAATCGAGGGATATTTTGCAACCAATATGAAAGCGATTACCCGTATTCTGCTGGCAATTGGAGCTTTAATGATGCTAGTTCCGGAAATGATTACAGATGTAGTTGGGACAATTATGGTGCTCGTTATTTTTGCTCTGAATAAGTGGCAGAATAAAAGAATAGCTTAAGAGCTTAATTTAACCTGTAAATAAAATCGATTCGTTCGATTTATATTTACAGTTTTTTTGTTTTTATAGTATTTTTCGAGAGCCGCCTTCACCATGAGGATTAGTTAAAGATAATCACATTTTTCGTAAGTTTTTTACAGAAAACAGTATATGTTTAGGAAACAATTTACCGACTTTCTAAAAAATATTGATTATTTAAAATATTGAATATAAAATTCAATTATGTTGATGAAAGCGCTTATATCAGTATCTGTCGTTTTGGATATTCATACTTTAAAGAATATCTAAAACAATCGTACTTATAAGTAACAATAGAGAGGTGGGAATTCATTTTGGGTATCAAATTTGCGCGTTTTAAAAGAAACGAGGAACTATTTTTAGGAGTAGTAGAGGACGATTAAATCTATCAATTGCAAGCAAACCCTGAGAGCTTTGAAGAATTTCTAGTAGAAGCTGTCGAAGAAGGTAGAATTACTTTAGAAGAAAAAAATGTCGAAGTATACCACTTTCTGAAGTAGAGCTGCTTTCTCCTATTCCGGCACCATCACAAATTATTTGTCAGGGCGTGAATTACTCTGTTCATCGACAAGAAACAGGAATGGACGATCAAAAACCACCGTTTAACATGATTTTCAGTAAGGCACCAAGCTCTATTTGTGGTCCGAATGATGCCATTATTAGACCAGAGAACGTGAATTTGCTAGATTATGAGATTGAACTTGGATTGGTAATCCGAAAGAAAATCACGCAACAAACGATTGTTACTGAGGATAACTTCCTAGATTATGTAGCAGGACTAGTTTTGACGAATGATGTGTCTGCAAGGGATGTGCAGCTTACTCAGCTCCAATGGCTGAAGGGGAAAAGCTATCGAACATTTTGTCCTGTAGGTCCTTTCTTCTACTTATTGGAACAAGAGGACGTTGCAAAAATATCCAATCTTGAGCTGGAGCTAAAGGTAAATGGAGAGGTAAGACAAGCAGCCAACACAGAACAGTTGCTGTATAAGCCTGTTGAAACTTTAAATGAATTGGCACAAATTATGGATCTTCAAGTTGGAGATTTGGTTCTGACTGGTACGCCGGGCGGGGTGGCAATGCAGCTGTCCGCAGAGGAAATGAACTGTATGACAAGCCTTGTTGCGAAATTCGGCGAGAAAGTGGATGTCATTCAAAGACAGCATACATTGGGGAATTATTTAAATGATGGAGATATTATTGAAGCAACAATCGTAAGTGCGGACGGTTCCATTGATTTAGGAAAACAGCAGAACGTTGTAAAAAATCTTCAATCTATTGGAACTGACCCCCGTTTTTGAGACAGGGATCAAAACACCTTTAACTAACTATCCAGCCAGTTCTCGATATTTAATCGGGGACTGGTTGTCTAGTTTCGTTTTTCACACGACACTGCCAATTATATTTTTGCATTACTCGTTGAACGACTTTATGGTTCACTAACTTTTCTTTTCTACTCTTTATTTAAAATTATATTAGTATTCACTAGCCTAAGTATAAATATCAATCAGCTTCATAGAGGCAACCTATTCGTAGGTTGCCTTGTCGTTTTAAAGGAATATGCCCTATTAAAATATAACTATTTCTCGAAAATGACTGGTTTTTTCTCGTTTATTATAATAATATGTCGTTAAGGTGTATGTGTATTTCATAGGTTTTATATAGAATAGGGGGGATTCTATGGTAAATTCAGAGACATTTAATGAATACGAAGACAAAAAAATATCAACAACCTCCGCAACCTTTGGATTATTGAGAAAAGAATTAATTAGTAATTTAGGGATGAAGAGAGCAAAAGCGTTTCTATTAAGATATGGCTGGAATTTAGGAGTCGCCAATGCAAAGGAAGTTTTACAAAACCCTGCTGACCTGGAGGAGATGTTAAGTAAGGGTGGACTACTACATTTACAAACGGGACAAATCTCAAAAATGGTTTCTGAAAGAACATTAGAAACAGACGAGAATGGAGAAGTACGCTATATTTATGCGACGGGAAAATGGATTGATTCCTTTGAAGTGAAGGAGCATCTAAAAAATCACGGTCTCTCCAATCGCCCTGTTTGCCACACTCTAGCAGGGCTTGGCAGCGGATTCACTTCGATGATTACGAAAAGGAAAGTATTTTT
>DAMDNS010000106.1:0-7664 GCA_032083605.1 Ureibacillus sp. | reverse complement strand
AATAGCAAGCGTAACTTCTTTTTCTATTACCTCTCCAGACGAAGCCCCGCCATCAATCCCACCGTGTCCAGCATCAAGAACAATCTTCACGCCGCCTAATGGTTCAGGTAAAAAGAAGCTTCGATCTGAAGCGCTTGTCTCATAAGCGACAAGACTCAAACATCCTAACAGTATAACACCTAGTGCAATCCATCTTTTCAATCTGTTACACCACCTTTTGCAACCTTTTTCACTACTATACGCAAAAATTAGGACGAGTATGCGTGAACTTCCTTACTTCCAAAAAGTGCTGGAAATAGAAAAAAGGACACGCTTAACAACTTATGTTTAGCATGTCCCGATTATTTATTTTAATAAGTCAATATTTCACGTTTTCTCTTAATTAGCAAAAGCTATAGCCTATTTACTGGACTTGCAACTGATGCTGCAACGATGCATACAAGCCATTCTTCACCATTAAAGTATCGTGGTTTCCTTGTTCGAGAATTGAACCATCTTTAATCACAAGGATTTGGTCCGCATTCTCAATTGTTTTTAAACGATGGGCAATAACAAAGCTTGTGCGACCTTCCATCAGATTGTTTAAGCCTTTCTGAATCTGCACTTCAGTCATAGTATCGACACTAGATGTGGCTTCGTCTAAGACTAGAATATCCGGATCTTCCAATATAGCCCTGGCAATGGCAATTAGCTGACGTTGACCTTGACTTAAATTCATCCCGCCGGAAACCAACATCGTGTTGTAGCCATGAGGTAAGTATTTGATAAAGTTGTGGGCATATGCAATCTTTGCAGCACGCTCCACTTCTTCGTCGGTCGCATTTAACTTCCCGTAGCGAATGTTTTCACGAACTGTCCCCGAGAATAAATACGTATCTTGCAAAACAACGCCGATATGATCTCGGAGATTTTCCATTTGGTACTGCTTAATATCATTGCCATCAATCAGTATTTCTCCGCGCGTCGCATCGTAAAAGCGATTCAGCAGCTGGATAATCGACGTTTTTCCTGAACCAGTCGGACCTACCAGTGCAATCGTTTCTCCTGCTTTTGCACGGAATGAAATATTTTGCAGCACAGGCTTTTGGGGCTGATAATAAAATCCGACCTCACGGAACTCAACCTCGCCATCATAGCGATTTTTCGTAATGGCATCCATAACATCTGCAACCTCATTTTCCTCATCCAAGATTTCAAATACACGCTCTGCCCCAGCAACAGCCGATTGGAAGGTATTGAAAAGATTCGATAATTGGTTGATTGGACGGAAAAATTGGCGTGTGTACGTAACGAAGGAGGCAATTACCCCAACGCTTACTCCTAAATTCCCTATTGCTAATAATGCCCCCACACCAATAACCAGACCAATCCCCAAATTATTAATAAAGTTATTGATAGGGCCAAGGAATCCGGATGTAATATCTGCCTTCAGCGCGGACGCACGAAGCTTTTCGTTGGCCTCTCTAAATTGAGCAACCGACTGCTGTTCTTTCCCAAACAGCGTAGTAATATGCGAGTTTGAAATCGTCTCTTCGATATACCCATTCAAGTTCCCCAAATCCCTTTGTCTTTGAGAGAAGTTTTTACTGCTTCGTTTAATGATTTGCTTTGTAGACCACATAATTATCGGAACAACCAGCAGCGTCACGATTGCTAAAACCCAATTTAAATAGAACATCGCAATTCCCGTTCCGACCACCGATAAAACTGTCGATACAATCTGGATCACACTTTGTGAAACTGCCGCATTTAAATTTTCGATATCATTCGTCATACGGCTCATTAGATCACCTTGCTGACGTTTATCAAAAATGGCAATCGGCAAGGACTGAAACTTTTCAAATAAATGCTGGCGAAGCTGACGAATTGTTTTTTGCGCAACGCGAATCATCATAAAGGTTTGGAGCCAAGTGAATATAGCAGATACAATATAAATTGCAGCAAGCACCCAAATCATGCGAATGGCTCCATCAAGATCAAACTTTAGAATATAGTTATCGATAATGATTCCGATAAATAGCGGTCCAGCTAAGCTTAAAAGAGTAGATACTACTACAAAGAAAATAGAGCTTACAATGCCTATCCTTTGATTTTTCAAATACGACCATATTCGATTAAGTGTCGCTTTTTGATTTTTTGCTTTTTCTGCCGGTCCATTAAATCTCGGTCCAGGATGTCTGCCAATGGGAGGAGGTCCTGCTGGTCTGCCTTGTGGTTTATGCATTTAAAGTCCCTCCTCTAACTAACTGTGTCGAAACAATTTCTTGATAGATTTTATTCGTTTCCAGTAGCTCTTTGTGTGTACCTTGTCCCACAATTACACCGTCATCCAATACTAAAATCTTGTCTGCATGGCGAATCGAAGAAATTTTGGAAGAGACAATAAACTTCGTGCTTTCGTTGAAATTTTCTTCTATGGCTTTCTGGATTCTTTTCTCCGAGATGCTATCGACTGCTGATGTTGTATCATCCAGGATTAAAATCGCCGGCTTGCGAATGAAAGCACGAGCCATTGCCAACCGTTGCTTCTGACCGCCTGACAGATTTGTAGCACCTTGGGTAATCATATATTTTTCTTGTGTTTCAAGTTTCTCCACAAATTCTAATGCACAAGAAGATTCCAACGCATCGATTAACTCTTCTGCAGACGCTTCATCGTTTCCAAATTTCACGTTATCTTCGATAGTTCTTGAAAACAACGTTGCCTTTTGCGGAGTAAAACCGATTGCTCCACGTAGCGTCTTTAAGTCATATTCTTTAATTGATCTACCATCTATTTTGATGCTGCCTTGATCGGCATCATACATTCGAGGTATTAATTTGACGATGGAGGATTTGCCGCTTCCTGTCATGCCTATGATGCCAATCCTTTCCCCTGGATTTGCTTTGAATGAAATATTTTTTAATACAGGTTCGTTGTTTTTGTTATAGGCAAAGCTCACATTTTCAAATTCAACTTCACCCTTGATTTTCTCGCTTACTGAATTCTCTGCATTCATAATTTCAGATTTTTCCTCAAGCACCGCTACAATACGATTTGCACTTGGTACGGCTCGGGCAATTAACATCAATACCGTAGAAGAACCCATCAATCCACCCATTACCATCATTAAATAGTTGATGAACGCTAAAATAACTCCAACCTCTATAGTGGAATTCTCTACTTTGATGGCACCCATCCATAAGGCACCAATAATCCCCATATTCACAACAAAAGCTGTTAAGGGCATTAAAATCCCGATAATTTGATCGGCATGGATGCTTCGTTTCATCAAGGTTTCATTCACAGTTGTAAATTGATCGATTTGATGTTTCTTTCGGTTATAGGCCTTAATAACACGAATCCCTGCTAAATTTTCTTGTACCCTTGTATTCACACTATCTACAGCCTCTTGAACTTTTAAAAATAACTTCCCGGAAAGCTTTGTGAAAAAGAAAATAGCAACTGCCAGAATTGGTACCACTACCAGCAAGACCGGAAATAGCTCCCGCGCTGTGAAAAACACAATGACGATGGCCCCTATAAAAGTTAACGGACCACGGATGAACATTTTTAACAGCATTGTCAGGGCTCTTTGCAGCATTTCCACATCACTTGTTATATTCGTTATTAGTTTTCCTAATGTAAAATGGTCTTTATTTCGATTTGAAAAGTAAGTTATCGTTTCATATAAATCTTGGCGGATATCAGCCGAAAAGTTGATGGCGGTTTTAGAGGCATAAATGGAACAGCCCACTCCGCCAATCAATCCGATTACTGCACATAAAATCATCAGCCCAAACATCTTGATGACATAGGAAGAGTCATTTTCAGCAATTCCATTGTCGATAATATGCTGCATGATGGTAGGTTGAACCAAATCCATTGCAACCTCCAGCACCATCATTAAAGGCGCGATGATGGCAAAGGCCATATAGGGCTTAATGTATTTCTTTAAAGATAAAACGGCTTGCATGAAGTACCTTCTTTCTATAGAAACAGCTTGTTTAATATTTTGATAACGAACGCATTTCAAAATAGATTTTTCACTGCGTAAAAGCAAAGCTTATTCTTCACATGATTTTTACTCCTCATCACTTGCTTGAGAAATTTCATCCAACTCAAAGGCTGCCTTAAAATCATTCATGATGGCTTCAGTTGCCTTTAATTCACCTGCGATCACTTGTTGAATAGATTGCAATTCTGGAGATTCCAATTGTTGCTTTAATGTCTCGCGTTTCACGATCAGCTTTTCATAGAAGGCTAGCGCTCTTCCTCTTCTAAAGGTTTTCGCACCTTCTTGCCCTCTTCCCCGTCGTCCATAGCGCTCTCTTTTATTTTTAAGATTTTCTTCACGGTTTTGCTCATTTGCTTCATTTCCCATAAAAACACCACCTCTTGTATACGATTGTATACATAAGTATACAAATTTACAATAACCTTTACTAAGTATTTTTCAAATGCGTATTGAAATACAATGGAGTGAATTTTTTTTATAATAGATTTATCAAATACATTAAAAAGAGGGTTGGCTATGAAATTACGAGTTTCTGCTGTTCAATATCATCTGCATACAATTGAATCCTTTGAAGATTTTGCCCACCAAAGCGAGCATTATATTAAGGCTGCATTAGAGTTTGAAACGGAATTTATTTTATTCCCGGAGTTTTTTACAACACAGTTGCTTTCTATTAAAGGGGAAGGCGGAAAATCGTTAACAATTGATGACCTTCCATCCTTTACTGAGCAATACCGCGAATTATTTACACAGCTTGCCAAAAAATATAATATCCATATCATCGCCGGAACACATGTAGTTAATGTAGATGGGAAACTGCGTAATACTGCGCATTTATTCTATCCAGATGGTCGAATGGGCACGCAGGCGAAGCTTCATATTACACCTACTGAAGTTCATGAATGGAATATGTCTGCAGGAGAAGGCTTGGAGGTCTTCGAAACAGAGAAAGGTACAATAGCCATTCTAACTTGCTACGATATCGAATTCCCCGAAATCGTCCGTATGGCTAAGGCAAAAGGTGCAGATGTGATTTTCTGCCCTTCATGTACAGATGATCGCCACGGCTTCCATCGTGTTCGATACACAAGCCATGCTCGTGCAATTGAAAACCAGGTATATGTTGTATTAACCGGAACAGTTGGGGCGCTTCCTACTGTTGACTTCATGCGTGCAAATTTCGGTCAGGCTGCAATCATCACACCTAATGATGTACCATTCCCTCCAAAAGGCCTTTTAGCCGAGGGAGAAATAAATAACGATATGTTAGTAACAGCCGACCTTGATATCGAATTACTTGAAAAAGTCCGTGAAAAAGGATCTGTTACAACGTGGAGAGATCGTCGTACAGACCTTTATACAGATTGGAAATAAAAAGCTGCAATTCTTTATGGATTAACGTTAGAAAGCGAGGTGTATGCATTGTATCGGAGTGAGCAATTAGTATTCGATAACGGGAAGCCTATTCGGATTGTCGTGCGAAATTATACAAAAGAGGATTTTGATGATTTAATTGTTATTCAAAAGGAATGCTTTCCACCTCCTTTCCCATCCGAATTGTGGTGGAATAAAGAGCAATTAATGAATCATGTTACACTGTTTCCTAAAGGGGCTTTATGTATTGAAATTGACGGGAAGGTCGTGAGCTCATTAACTGGGGTTTGCACTCAATTTGACCCGGCGCACCCTAATCATACTTGGGAAGAAGCAACAGACAGTGGCTACATCAAAAATAATGACCCGAACGGCAATACGCTCTACATTGTAGATATTAGTGTTCGACCTGCTTTTCGCTCTTTAGGGCTCGGCAAAATTATGATGCAGGCCATGTACCATGTGGTCATTGAAAAAGGATTACATCGACTTCTTGGCGGAGGTAGAATGCCTGGATTCCATAGGCACGCCACGAATCTTTCGGCCGAACAATATGTAGAAAAAGTGGTCAGCGGCGAATTATACGACCCCGTCATTTCATTTTTACTAAAATGCGGACGTCTGCCCATTGCAATTGTGAAGAATTATTTAGAGGATGAAGAATCAATGAATTATGGGGTTTTGATGGAATGGAAAAATCCATTTAAGCTTGATAAATAATGCACAGCAGAGGCTATCTGATATTCGGATAGTCTCTTTCTTTATATTTGAAATACCATGTAACTCTCTAGTAATCTTTGCGCTAAATCAAGGCTCTGGTTACTGTAAATGCTTAGGATGTTTTTTCTTGTGCGATTTGTTTGCCACTTCGAGAAACAAATTGGGCTGCTCTTCACTTTCTGTTTGCTTTGAAAATTCGAGTTGGTTGGCTAAATTCGAGTTTAAGAGTATGGCTAATTGACGGATTTCCTGTTGAATGAGTTGAATTTCCTTTTTTGTCGCAGGCTGTGCTTCTTCTTTCAAAATATAACCTATCCGCCCGTTCGGCTCTAATGTGGCGTATTGGATATCGCTTAGATTTTTCACATTTTGTTGTCTTAAATTCATTTCCAGCTGATCAATGGTCATTCGCAATTTTTTAAAATTTTGCTCCTGTATCGTTCCATTTTCAATTAAAATCTTAGCCTTTCCCGTAATAAATTTTTCAACTTTGTCTGATTTGAGCTGCGCATATTCTACTATAACTAACGTTAAAACTAAAGTGAGGCCAACCATAAATGTAGACCAGACATCTTTGCCTGAAACGGGTTGTATTAGTAAGGAACCAAGTCCAATCATAATAACGGTTTGTGCTAACGTCATCTGTGATATCGACTTTCTTCCAGCGATTCTCAGTAATAATGTACCCACAATGACGATCAATACTGCCTTCCATATCCAATGAAGATCCACTTTAATAACTCCTTTAAAAAGTTTTCAATAGTATTCAACATTTAGTTTGAACTATTCGTTTTATATAGTTTTGGTTCCAATAGACCGATTCAAATAAAAATCTCTCACCACTTGGTTATGGAGAGAGATGCATTTTCATTGATTTTTATTTAAATTTTCTTGTGCCATTCTCACAAGCTCTTTTACCATGCTGCCGCCAAGCCGGCCACCCACTTTTCCAGCTTCTTCAGAAGTTAGCTTGCCATTATAGCCTTCTTTTAATGGAACTCCTACCTCTTTTGCAACCTCAAACTTCGCTTGTTCCGGATCAGCCGTACCTGCAACCTTTGCTTTTAACTGATCCAGCCTTTGACGAGCTTCTGGAACTAGAAGTTTATTGCGATTTCTACGTGCCAATACAAATCCCTCCTTTCTGTATATCATGTCCCAAAAGCGGATGAAAAATGTTCAAACAATAATCATTCTATGTATGCCCATCGGAGGAAGATTTTTTGTAATAGAAAAGCCCTCAACAATTAAAGTAAACGAGTGCGAAAGTCTTATCTTTTATTATGAGAGAGGAATACAAGATTTGTACGTTGAATTTATATAAACAAGGGAGAAATTACTTTTTGGTAACTTCCGAATTTATTAGAAGGAGCGGATGAAAAATGATTCAAAAACCTTTACAAGTCAAATTAATTCCTTTCACTGTTGAGTCGATTGTAGAAAAGACAAACGAAACACCAAAAGGAGTAGATTTAATTCAGGCATCTACTATTTGGGAAGATAGTAATCAAGGTGAAGGCATTGTAATTGCAGTTATTGATACTGGTATTGAAACCGATCATCCCGACCTCA
>DAMDNS010000105.1:0-7728 GCA_032083605.1 Ureibacillus sp. | reverse complement strand
TTTGTCTCAGCTGGTCGAAATGCTGAAGAAAATCAATCCTTATGACTGGGAAAACCGCTATAAGCTTGGGGCGACATTAGCTTTAATCGGTGAGTATGAAATGGCTTATAAATGGCTTCACAGCATGAAAAGAAAAGGATTTGCTGGAGATACTGGCTTTTATTTCTGGCTAGCGCAGGCTGCCTACTTCAGTGGTCATGTAGATGAAGGGAAGCAAGCATGGAAAATTCTTGTTGATATCGACCCTACAAAGGATGGGTTTGAACCCTGGATTGACGTGGAAAAGGAAACTGACGAGGAATCGCTGGAAAACGACCGTGATTTCATCATCGAAAAAATTGTTAGCAAGTATAGTACACATCGAATGTTCGGATTTTTCCTGCTAAGTAAGTCGGCTTATAAGCAAGAAATTATTGCACATCCTAAGCTTATTGATCTTTCGAAATATAGTGGAGTTGAAAAACTGTGTTTGGCCTATGCACTTGGTCATCAATTTGATGTAGCAAACGAAATGGAAAAGCATTTTGTTCGTTCGATGGAAGTGGCAGAGGCACTTTATAAAAGCACTGAAACGATTACATTAGAGGTTCAGTATTTGTTTCAAATGTGGTTTGTCTTAAGTGAACGGGCTATTAAGGATAACTATCAATTTAAAAATATCCCGGCATTAGCTGCGGCTGTAGAGTATATGTTCTTCTCGACAATCAATAGTAAAAAGGTCACAAAAAAGCATTTCGCGCAAGAATATAGTATATCGGTTGCCACTTTAACGAAGTATGTCGAGGAATTAATCGAATATCTTCCATTCGATTAGTAGATATTGAAGCAATAAAGTTGAAGTTGCTTGCAGATTATCCTAGGATAAAAAGGAAGAAGTAATCTTTTCGTATATTGAAGATAAATAGAAGCGAATCACGAAACGCTTTCTATATAGGGAGGCTTTTTTACATGGCTGAAGAAAAAATTTATGATGTAATAATAATCGGAGCAGGTCCAGCGGGGATGACTGCAGCAGTTTATGCTTCGCGAGCTAATCTAGCTACTTTAATGATCGAGCGCGGTATTCCTGGTGGACAAATGGCGAATACGGAAGAAGTTGAGAACTATCCTGGCTTTGACACAATTCTAGGACCTGAGCTTTCTACTAAAATGTTCGAGCATGCCAAAAAATTCGGTGCAGAATATGCTTATGGCGATGTAGCGGAAATTGTTGATGGCGAAGAATATAAAGTCATTAAAGCAGGCTCCAAAGAATATAAAACGCGTTCAATTATCTTAACGACTGGTGCTGAGTATAAAAAAATGGGCGTACCAGGGGAAAAAGAGCTTGGTGGACGCGGCGTAAGTTATTGTGCTGTTTGTGACGGCGCATTCTTCAAGCAAAAGCATTTAGTGGTTGTAGGTGGAGGAGACTCTGCAGTAGAAGAAGGTGTGTACTTAACACGTTTTGCCGACAAAGTAACGATTGTACACCGCCGCGATAAACTGCGTGCTCAAAAAATCCTGCAGGACCGTGCCTTTGCAAATGAGAAAATCGATTTCATCTGGAATCACACAGTGAAAGAAATTAACGAAAAAGATGGCAAAGTAGGTAGTGTAACACTAGTTTCTACTGAAGATGGGTCAGAACAGGACTTCCAAACAGACGGTGTATTCGTTTATATCGGTATGGTTCCATTAACAGCGCCATTTAAAAACCTCGGTATTTTAAATGACCATGGTTATATTGTGACGAACGAAAAAATGGAAACGTCAGTAAAAGGCATTTTTGCTGCTGGAGATGTTCGTGAAAAAATGCTTCGCCAAATCGTTACAGCAACAGGTGACGGAAGTATCGCGGCTCAATCAGTACAGCACTATGTAGAAGAATTAGTGGAGAAAATTAGCCAGAAGTAATATGGTTTTAATTTCCTTGTAACCTCTTTGAAATAAACAATGGCTATAATGGGGGTATAAGCTTTAACCCCCCTTTTTTAGTTTTTTAGTTGCTTCCATCAATGTAGGAAGCAACTTTTTTTGTGGGCAAATATGGTGAAACGGTGGGGGCTGAATGAATCTTGTCCGGAAACGTATGCTCCCATGACCAACAATAAATTAGCCTCACAAACTACTCAGCAAAACAAAAAGTTGAGAATCTTAATTAGTAATATTCATATACTTATATAACTCTTAAAAGGATTTAAATTATACGAAATCAAACATGTCAATCTCCGGGCTTTTAGATTACGCGCTTGACTAATTGATAAGGTATAATATGTATATAGGAGTAACAATTGATTTGAGGTGGTTGTCATGCAACGGATAGCAAATTTAATAGCAATTCAAGATGGGAAGGTTCTACTTCTCCAAAAACCAAGAAGAGGTTGGTATGTTGCTCCAGGTGGAAAGATGGAAAGCGGAGAATCTATTTATGAAGCGGCAGTTAGAGAATTTAAAGAAGAAACGAATCTAACGCCAACTACTCCACATTTAAAAGGAATCTTTACGATGGTTATAAAGGATGGAGAAGAAATCGTTGATGAATGGATGCTTTATACATTTGTTGCTCTGGACGTTACCGGTGAACCATTTAAAGAAACAAGAGAAGGTGTTTTAGAGTGGCACCCAATCGAAGCTCTTCGCAAGCTGCCAATGGCTGAAGGAGACCGCAATAATCTATTATTTGCTGCCTTAGAAAAGGGCATACAATATGGGACGTTTATCTATACGACCGACTATGAATTATTAGATGCAAGATTCCAAACATCGATCGAGAACTAAAAGGGGAGATGATCACATGGGTAATATTCAAGAATATACACATGAGATAGTCATTATTACAGGAATGTCTGGAGCAGGAAAAACAGTTGCTGTTCAAAGCTTTGAGGATCTAGGATATTACTGCATTGATAATTTGCCGCCTGCGTTATTAACAACATTTTTAGCATTAATGAAGGAATCGGAACGTAATATCACTCAAATTGCAGCGGTAATGGATATGCGTGGAGGGGAGTTTTTTGATTCGTTAATCGATGCCCTAGACACGCTGGAAAAGGAAGCATATGTTAATACACGAGTATTGTTTTTAGATGCGGAAAATGAAACGCTTGTTCAACGCTATAAAGAAACGCGCCGTTCCCACCCGCTTGCACCACAGGGAGCACCACTAGAGGGGATTCAAAAGGAAAGAGAAATGTTGAGCGAGCTGAAGGGCAGAGCAAAATTCGTCTACAACACATCTCATATGAAACCAAGACAATTGCGTGAACGTATAGGAAAAGAGTTTTCGAATAGTGAAAGCCCGAAATTTTCCATCAATGTGATGTCCTTTGGCTATAAAAATGGCGTTCCAATTGATGCTGACCTTGTTTTTGATGTTCGGTTCATAACAAATCCTTATTATGTGGAAGAATTGCGACCAAAAACTGGCCTGCAAGAAGAGGTGTCTTCTTATGTTCTAGCACAAGAGGAAGCGCAAGTATTAATCGAAAAACTAACAGATTTATTTAAATTCATGATTCCACAATATATCAATGAGGGGAAATCCCAGCTGGTAGTTGCTTTTGGTTGTACAGGTGGGCAGCATCGTTCAGTGACCTTGGCTGAATATTATGGAAAGCTATTTAGCGATAGCTACCAGACGGCGATCACACATCGAGATATCAATCGCAGAAAGGATTGACGGAATGAAGAAACAGAATACGAATATCGTGGTCATAGGAGGGGGTACGGGGCTTTCTACAATGCTGCGCGGATTAAAAAATTATCCGTTCAACATTACTGCCATTGTCACAGTTGCTGATGATGGGGGCTCTTCAGGCCGTCTTCGCGATGACTATGATATTCCGCCGCCTGGGGATATTCGGAATGTAATTGCTGCCTTATCTGATACAGAGCCATTGGTGGAGCAAATGTTCCAGTATCGATTTTCGCAATCGGATGACTTAGGTGGCCATTCATTAGGAAATTTAATGCTGACTGCTTTAACAGATATAACAGGTGATTTTAGCCATGCCATCGCAGAAATGAGCAAAGTGTTAAAGGTCCACGGAAAAGTAATCCCTGCAGCAAATAAAAAAATTGCGTTACACGCGGAGTTAATGGATGGTTCGATTGTTGAAGGGGAATCTAAAATTCCACATTCACAATCGCCGATTAAACGCGTCTTTTTAGTGCCAGGTGACGTGAAACCGCTTCCTGAAGCCATTCGAGCGATTGAAAAGGCTGATTTTATCCTGGTTGGACCAGGTAGCCTATATACTAGTATTATTCCAAATTTAATGGTTAAACAAATCGGCAATGCATTAGCAAGAGCAAAAGCGAAACGAATCTATATTTGCAACCTTATGACACAGCAGGGTGAGACACTGAGTTACCGAGCGACTGATCATGTGCAGGCAATTTATGATCATGTAGGGAACCGGTGCTTAGATGCTATTTTAGTAAATGATGTTGAATTGCCATTGCCTATAAAAGAAAACTATAAAGAAGAGAATGCTGAACCTGTGTTGTTTGATATCGAGAAGCTGGAAAATATGGGACTCGAGGTCATAAAAAAAGAGATAGCAACAATTCAGTCTGGCGTAGTGCGTCATGAGTCCAACAAAATTGCTAAGTGGCTTAGTGACTACACCTTGAACAGACTGTAAAAAACATACAAGGTTCTAGATTTGAATTGTGTGGTATGATTGTTTTCATACATAGTGAAAGGGGGGAAAAAGATGTCATTTGCTTCCGAAACGAAAAAGGAATTAACGCAACTAGAATCTGATGATAATTGTTTAAAAGCAGAGGTATCTGCACTCATTCGCATGAATGGAACATTATCCTTTACAAATAGACAGCTTAGTCTGGATGTCCAGACTGAAAATGCAGCCATTGCAAGAAGACTCTACACAATTGTGAAGAAGCTTTATCCATATAACGTTGAATTGCTAGTTCGTAAAAAAATGCGCTTAAAGAAGAATAATGTCTATATTTGCCGTGTTCGTGAGGGTGCTCGTGAACTATTGGCGGATTTAGATATTTTATCTGAAGATTTTCAATTAAATCATTCTCTCTCAACCTCGTTACTTTCAAATAGAAATGAGAAACGAGCATATCTGCGTGGTGCGTTTTTAGCAGGTGGCTCTGTTAACAACCCTGAAACTTCGGCATATCATCTAGAGATTTATTCACTATATAAAGAGCATGGGGAAGCATTAGCGGATTTGATGAACAAATTCAATTTGAATGCAAAAACCATTGAACGAAAAAAAGGGTTCGTCACATATTTAAAAGAGGCTGAAAAAATTTCGGACTTTATGGGAATCGTTGGAGCTGTACAAGCCATGCTTAAATTTGAGGATGTACGAATTCTGCGTGATATGAGAAATAGTGTAAACCGTATTGTGAACTGTGAAACAGCCAATTTAAATAAAACAATCGGCGCGGCTATTCGTCAGGTCGAGAACATTCGCTTTATCGAAAACACCATCGGACTAGATCAACTGCCGGAAAAGCTAAGAGAAATTGCCAGGCTCCGAGTAGAATATCAGGACGTTACATTAAAAGAACTTGGTGAAATGGTATCGACAGGGACAGTGAGTAAGTCAGGCGTCAACCATCGATTGCGTAAAATTGATGAAATCGCGGATGCCCTAAGACGTGGCGAAACCATTAAATATTTTTGGAAAATAGTGTATAATCATTATAAATGTAAATTTTACTGAAGTTTTAAAAAATTGTAGGATTCTATCATTGTTCTTTTCATACAATTTAGATAAGATAAATGTATATAGATGAACGGTTTGAAAGGGAGTATCGTAAATGGTTGAAACCAATGTGGAAGTAAAATTGAAATCGGGTTTACAGGCGAGACAAGCGGCATTGTTTGTTCAAGAAGCTAATCGCTTTAAATCGGAAGTGTATTTACAAAAGGATGAGAAAAAGGTAAACGCTAAGTCTATTATGGGGATTATGAGTTTAGCCATAGCAAGAGGAACAACGATTACTCTAATTGCTGAGGGGAAAGACGAACAAGAAGCCGTAGATGGACTAGTATCACTTATTCAAAGAGAAGAATAAGTCCTAAATCATATGTAAACGCTCGCACCTTTGGGTATCTCACAATTCGATGAGATGCCCTTTTTTTAGACAAAAAAAGGGTGAGGAGGAAATTCATCCTCTTCACCAATTTAAACTATGCTTCTTTTTTATCGTCCAGACGAGTAATGATTTGGTCGATTAAACCGTATTCTCTTGCTTGTTCAGCAGTCATGAAGTTATCGCGGTCAGTGTCTTTAGAAATGCGCTCTAATGGTTGACCAGTACGATCAGCCAAGATTTGGTTTAATTTATCGCGTAGGAATAGAATGCGTTTTGCAGCAATTTCGATTTCAGTTGCTTGCCCTTGAGCGCCACCTAGTGGTTGGTGAATCATTACTTCTGCATTTGGCAATGCAAAACGTTTACCTGGTTCACCAGCTGCAAGTAGGAATGCACCCATTGAAGCAGCCATACCGATACAAATTGTTGATACTTGTGGTTTAATATATTGCATTGTATCGTAAATAGCCATACCTGCTGTAATTGATCCACCTGGTGAGTTGATATATAAAGAGATATCTTTATCTGGATCTTCTGCTGCTAAGAATAATAATTGGGCAACAATTGAGTTGGCAACATTATCATCGATAGCACTACCAAGCAAGATGATGCGGTCTTTTAGAAGACGAGAATAAATGTCATATGCACGCTCTCCGCGATTTGTTTGTTCAATAACTGTAGGGATTAAATTCATTTGTAAATCCTCCTTAAAAAGATTTATTCGTTGACGCCGTGCTAAAGGAATTAACCCTTAGCTGTATTCATATCATACACAGAATAGTCAAGGAAGGTCAAATATAAAACACTATCCTTGGCTAAAATCTTGCAAGTTAGTATCCGCTATTATTCTATGACCCATATTTAAAATAAGAAGCAAAGGAAGAAAGATAAATTTTCTAGTTGAATCATGAAATAGTTGGTTAAAACCCTGCATAAAATAGACACAATAAAATCAAAATTAACTTCAATATAATAGTTGAATTACTTTGTATACATTTGTATAATAGAAAAGTCGTATTTCACAATTGGCGTGATGACCTAAAGCATGAGAAGTATGTAAAAATGAAGAACGATTTCTATTTTCAAAAGCGTTACGAGTAAGTTTTCCTATTATAAAATGTCCTCGTGGTGTAATGGATAACACTGAAGATTCCGGTTCTTCCGCTGGGGGTTCGATTCCCTCCGAGGGCGCCATTTTACTGTTTTAACTATAATTTTAATAAGGTAGACCTTCCTGGATCTATTAGTATAGCAGCCTAATAGAATCCAGAGGGAATGAAAAGATAGTGGGATAAAATGCAATTACTGTACCAATTCATTTTATCCCTAATTCATTCTCTTTAAACTATCATTACCAATCTTTTCATATAAAAATTTTTATAAGTTACGATCTAGGTGTTTAGTTTTAATTTAAGGTTTGAAAAAATAAAGAAAAAATAACCCGAAAAGTTTGCAAAAGCTTTTCGGGTTATTTTTTTATGCGGTGGAAGCGAAAAGAGAACAAATGATTCTAGTGGACATGTCGGTGGTTTGTAATCATGGGAGTGCCGATTAAAACTGGCCTATCGGAAAAATAGAAAAACAGCTACAACCAATCGCAAAGCAAATTCGAAAAAAGAAAAAAGATCCATTTGATGCACTAAAACATCAAATGGATCCTTT
>DAMDNS010000104.1:0-7761 GCA_032083605.1 Ureibacillus sp. | reverse complement strand
AACGTTTAGTTACTACATCTTTTTGGTGTGCAATATAAGAATCCAGCATTAAAGGCAAGGTCATCATAGTAGGGCGACGATTGTGAATGGCAATCATATTAAAATTGTAATTGACTTGTAATTCTGTTGATTTATAAAGATAGTTTAATATACCAACAGCTTGCACATCCTTCTTTAACTCTATCACGATGCGAAGACCTGTACGATCCGATTCATCGCGAATTTCAGAGATTCCTTCGAGACGTTTATCTACCCTTTGTTCATCAATTTTCTTTACTAGATTTGCTTTGTTCACTTCAAAAGGCAGCTCTGTAATGATAATTTGTTCTTTGCCACCCTTTAATGATTCAATCGTAGCCTTTGAACGAACAATAATTTTCCCTCTACCTGTTTCATAGGCTTTTTTAATGCCCTCAATTCCTTGAATAATGCCCCCAGTTGGGAAATCAGGACCCTTAATAACAGTCATCAACTCATCGACTGTGCATCTTGGGTTATCTAAACGCATTAAAACGGCATCAAGAGCTTCAGTTAGATTGTGCGGTGGGATATCAGTAGCATAACCAGCTGATATTCCCGTTGATCCGTTAACAAGCAAGTTCGGGAATCTTGAAGGTAAAACAGTTGGTTCTAAATCCTGATCGTCAAAGTTTGGAACGAAATCTACAGTTCCTTTATTGATGTCACGAAGCATCTCTGCTGCAATTGAAGAAAGCCTTGCTTCTGTATAACGCATCGCTGCTGGTGGATCTCCATCGACCGAACCATTGTTACCATGCATTTCGATAAGCATATGGCGCATTTTCCAATCCTGACTTAAACGAACCATTGCATCATATACGGATGTATCGCCATGTGGATGGAAATTACCGATTACATTACCGACTGTTTTCGCAGACTTTCGGAAAGGCTTGTCGTTTGTGTTTCCTTCATTGAACATGGCATAAAGAATACGGCGCTGTACTGGTTTAAGGCCATCTCTGGCATCGGGTAAAGCACGGTCTTGTATGATGTACTTACTATAACGACCGAACCGATCGCCCATCACTTCTTCTAACGGTAATTCTTGAAAACGTTCGGGTGTCGTCATACTTCTAAATCCTCCTCATGTTGGATGAAATCGCTATCTAAGATATTCAAGTCATCCTCCATACCAAAATCTACATTTGATTCAATCCATTTACGTCTAGGTTCAACTTTATCACCCATTAGTGTTGTAACTCGACGCTCGGCACGTGCACCATCTTCAATTGTTACACGGATTAATGTTCTAGTTTCTGGGTTCATCGTTGTGTCCCATAATTGATCGGCGTTCATCTCGCCCAATCCTTTATATCGCTGGAGCATATAGCCTTTGCCAACTTTTTTTATGGCAGATTGTAATTCCTTTTCAGTCCAGGCATATTCCATTACTTCTTTTTTGCCTGTACCTCTAGACACTTTATAAAGAGGAGGCAAGGCAATATATACTTTTCCTGCGTCAATTAAAGGTCTCATATATTTATAGAAGAAAGTTAACAGTAATACTTGGATATGTGCGCCATCTGTATCGGCATCGGTCATAATAATGACTTTATTATATGCGGAATCGTCAATATTAAAGTCAGCACCAACTCCTGCACCAATCGTATGAATAATTGTTGAGATTTCTTCATTTTTCATGATGTCGGATAGCTTTGCTTTTTCTGTATTAATTACTTTCCCGCGCAGAGGCAAGATAGCCTGGAACGTACGGTCACGTCCCTGTTTTGCAGAACCACCGGCAGAATCACCCTCTACTAGGTATAATTCGTTTCGGGCAGCATTTTTTGACTGAGCTGGCGTTAACTTACCGGAAAGCAGTGTACTAGACTTTTTCTTTTTGCCGCTTCGAGCATCCTCTCTTGCCTTACGAGCAGCTTCTCGCGCTTGTTGGGCACGAATGGCCTTGCGAACAAGGGAGGCAGATAATTCAGCATTTTCCTCCAGCACATAAAGCATCTGCTCTTGTACAACACTTTCTACAGCTGAACGAGCTTCAGTAGTTCCTAGTTTACTCTTCGTTTGTCCTTCAAATTGCAAAAGATGCTCAGGAATACGAACTGAAACGATGGCAGATAGACCTTCACGGATATCTGTACCCTCAAGGTTTTTATCTTTTTCTTTTAATAGTCCAACTTTACGTGCATATTCATTAAAAACTTTCGTCATTGCCGATTTTGCACCCGTTTCATGTGTACCGCCATCACGAGTTCTAACGTTATTTACAAATGAAAGAATCGTTTCTGAATAGCCATCATTGAATTGGAAAGCAAATTCAACCTCAATGCCTTCCTGAGAGCCTTCCACATATTTAACAGGGTGAAGCACATCTTTTTCCTCATTTAAATATGTAACAAAAGCTTCTATTCCATTTTCATAATGAAATACATCAGCTTGTCCTTCCCCGCGCTCATCGATTAGCTCTATTTTTAACCCTTTTAATAAAAACGCTGATTCACGAAGTCGCTCAGCCAATATATCGTAGTTAAATTTTGTAACAGAGAATATGTCTTTGTCAGGCAGGAAATGAACATTCGTTCCTGTTTCCTTTGTTGTTCCAATCACTTCAAGTGTTGTAACCGGTTTTCCACCTTGCTCAAAGCGCTGACGGAAAATTTGTCCATCGCGATAAATAGTTACCTCCAAAAATTTAGAAAGAGCATTTACAACCGATGACCCAACTCCGTGTAGACCACCACTTGTTTTATAGCCGCCTTGTCCAAATTTACCTCCTGCATGAAGGATTGTAAAAATAACTTCAGGTGTTGGCTTCCCCATTTTATGCATCCCAGTCGGCATTCCACGACCATAGTCTCGAACACTAACAGATCCATCAGCATGAATCTTTACAATGATATGGGATCCAAATCCACCAAGCGCTTCATCCACTGCATTATCAACTATTTCATAAACTAAGTGATGAAGACCTCGGCTGTCTGTGGAGCCAATATACATTCCTGGTCGTTTACGAACCGCTTCTAATCCTTCTAATACTTGAATGGCATCGTCATCATATGCGATCCCTGGCTGATTTATTGCCAAATCAAATCCCCCTCCAAAAATACAAACATCCGTTCTGTTTCTATATTCATCGTAATGATTATAGTAATTTCTGTCAATATTTCTCTTACCAGAAATAAGCTTTTTTATTGTATCAAACTCCGGACACTCAATACAAATAGAAGTTTAAACAATCAATTGCGTCCTTTGAGAATTGGATCTGTCGTGATATAGTCGCAGCCAAAACCTCAGCGCATAGATTTTACCCTAGATTGCCTGTTAAAATAATACCTATTATTCATTATAACTGTAAATTACAAACCACATTGTACTTTTATTCACGATAATTTTTACTTTTTCCTTCAACTTCATTCATATTCTTTAAAAAAACTTTGATATGATAGAGAATGTAGCGTTATTTTCTGGACATTGAAACAAAATACAATTGCTTTACCATTAGATGAAAAGCAGCTTTTTTCTGGATAGATCATGAAAAAACAATTACATCTTCCTCTAATGGTTAAAAAGGTGGTATATTGTTATTACAAGTATTAGTACCAACTATTAATTTTTTGAAAGGAACATTTTATGGTTAATGCAATTATTTTACTTATATGTGCTTATTTAATCGGCTCAATACCTTCTGGTCTTTGGATTGGCAAGATCTTTTATAAAACTGATATTAGAGAACATGGCAGCGGGAACTTAGGTGGGACGAATTCATTTCGAGTATTAGGAAAAAAACCGGGGCTTGTCGTCACAATCATGGATATATTAAAAGGTACGGCGGCAACATTACTTCCACTGCTTCCATTATTTGCTGACACAACGATTCATCCGCTAATATTAGGAGCTATAGCAGTTGTTGGACATATGTTCCCAATTTTTGCAGGCTTCCGTGGAGGCAAGGCTGTAGCAACCTCTGGCGGTGTCCTATTAGGCTATGCTTGGCCATTATTCATCTTATTGGTCGTTAGCTTCTTTATTGCGTTGAAAATCACGAAAATGGTCAGCTTATCTTCCATGATTGTTTCAATCGTCGCGTTAATTTATAGTATCATTTATGTGATTGTTACAGGAGATGTGGCATTATTAATTTTAATCTCACTTTTAACTATATTTATCTTCTACCGTCACCGCGCTAACCTTAAGCGCATTAAAGAGGGAACAGAACCAAAAGTAAAATGGATTTAAAACTTAGCCTAAAGGGAGCTTATGGGATGAACATAAAGGTAACTGAAGAAGCATTGCATTGGTTTAAGGAAGAAATGGAAGCATCAGCAGGCGATACAATTCGATTCTATGCACGATACGGCGGTTCTTCCCCCTTCCATGAAGGATTTTCCCTTGGAATGAATCGTGAAGAACCCCATGATTATGGTGTAAAGGAAGTCATCGATGGTATTGAGTTCTATATAGAAAGAGACGATCTTTGGTTTTTCAATGAACATGATTTACTAGTTGATGTCAATCCAGATACAGATGAAATTAAATACGATTATATAAAACAATGAAGCCTAGTGAGAAGTAAGCCTTGTATTACTTCTCACTTTTTTGTCATTAAAAAGGTTTTTCAATATATAAATTGAAATAAGATGTATTAGAGAATTAAAGATTAGAGGGGTAATTGAATGGAATATTATAAAGCAATCAGGCGCTATGTTGGCCATCAGCCGTTAATATTGCCTGGTTCAACCGTTATTATTGTAAATGAACAAAAAGAAATTCTATTACAGCAACGACCTAATGGAAGCTGGGGATTACCTGGTGGTTTAATGGATTTAGGTGAAAGTTATGAAGAAGTGGCTTGTCGGGAAGTGTTTGAGGAAACAGGACTAATCATCCATGATTTAACAATGCTTGGTGTTTTTTCTGGAAAAGAGTATTACTGCAAGCTTGAAAATGGAGATGAATTTTATTCAGTAACAGCTGTATTTCTTACAAGAAACGTAAGTGGAAAGTTAACGATGAATGATGAATCAACAGCATTGGCTTACTATCCCCCACTTCAGCTGCCGGAAAACATAAAACACGAATATCAAGGATTCATCGAAACGTATCTCGATGACATCTTAAGCTAACTCTCTCTATAAAAACGAGTTGACGTCAAAAGCCAACTCGTTACTCTCCCCTTACGCCATTCAAAATTCAATTCAATGAAGCACAAACACGTCTATCGCAAAGCGTATTTCTAGAAGTATCCCTCATTACTGTTCCAAATGGTTTTGTAAGGCCAGTCGCATCTCGTGTGCAGCAGTAATAGCTTTTGTATCCTTTTGAATTTCACCAGGCTTACTTGCTTTACCGATTACATAGCTTTCCAGAGTCATTCCGAAAAAGTCACAGATGTATTGAAACTGTTGTATCATCGGAAGTGCTTTGATTGTCGGCCTATCTCCACCGACCGCAATAACATAAGCACTTTTCTTCGCTAAATCTTCTCTAAAATTCGGATGGTTTTTATCCCGCAAGGTTTGAGACCACCGATCAATAAACAGCTTCATCGTCCCGCTCATGCTATACCAATAGACAGGAGTCGAAAAAATCAGTACATCATGCTTTAAAATTTTTCCTATAAGCGCACTGTAATCATCCAAAACCTCTTGGAACCCTTCCTCTGAATGCCTCTCATCTTTAATGGGTAAAATGTTATATTCCCGCAAATAAAATTTTTCAACGGGTACCCCATTAATAACCTCCTCAGTTAACCATTCCGTATTCCCTTTATCTCGTGTACTTCCATAAATAACTGCAATAGACATGCATTGATTCGCTCCTTTCCTACCATTGTATTCATTTTCATCATATGAAAGAACTGCCCATTTATCAAACTTCCCTGCTTGAAACTTCTTCTAGCTGATTAAAAAAACGCAGTATGTCTATTCTGAAAGATGAACAAAATACTACATGTTCAAAATTAGGTAAGGGGTTAAAGTATGGATTATAAAAAGATTGTTGTAGCGGGTAGTGGCGTTTTAGGGAGTCAAATTGCATTTCAAACTGCATTTAAAGGATATGATGTTGCCGTATATGATATTAGTGATGAGGCAATCGATCAAGGGAAAAATCGAATTATGAATTTAAAGGTCCGCTATCAGCAGGATTTAAAGGCAACTGACGAAGAAGTAAATCTTGCCTATAATCGAATGTCCTTTCATAAAGATCTTGGCGAGGCCGTGTTAGATGCAGACCTAGTAATTGAAGCAGTACCAGAAGTGGAAGAAATAAAAAAGGCATTTTATCAGCAGCTCCGTTTGGCTGCACCAGAAAAAACCGTTTTCGTAACGAATTCCTCTACTATGTTGCCAAGTCAATTCGCGGAAATCACAGGGAGGCCTCATAAATTTCTAGCTTTGCATTTTGCCAATGAAATATGGCTGAATAATACTGCTGAAATTATGAAGCATCCAAATACTGAAAAAGAAGTTTTTGAGCATGTCATCGAGTTTGCCAAGTCAATCGGGATGGTTGCATTACCAATCCAGCGAGAGCAGCCGGGCTATATTTTAAATTCTTTACTTGTTCCTTTTTTGGAGGCAGCACAAATGCTGTTGGTAAAGAAAATTGCAGATGTTGAGACGATTGATAAAACCTGGATGATCGCAACAGGTGCTCCCAAAGGACCGTTTGCCATACTGGACATAGTAGGCATAAACACTGCCTTTAATATAGCCAATGCCAAAGGAGAAGCAGGAAACGAAGAATTTAAAAAATTAGCCAACGTTTTAAAATCTGACTATATTGATAAAGGAAAATTAGGAACTGGTACAAAACAAGGATTTTATGACTATCCTAACCCAAGTTATTTAGAACCAGGCTTTTTAGAAAATTAATCAAAGAACAGAAAGTAGACTATAAGGAAGAGGTATCCTAAGACATTTTAGAGATGCCTCTTTTCTTTTATTACTACATAAATACCGCACACAAACATTTGTTCCCCACACAGTATTTGATAATGTACTCCTTCTCCATTTCATAGAACAACATTGAGCGAATTTCTTCTGTTTTCAAGTTCAGAACATATAATAAAACATAATTTACTAGACTTATTCAGAAAGTTAAACTCCATTAACTGATATAAGTGATTAAGGAGTGTGTGATAAATGACAAGTGGATGGACAAAACGAAATATTGGTGATTTAACAGGAAGAATAGCAATTGTTACTGGAGGTAATAGTGGGATTGGCTTTGAAACAAGCTTGGCCCTTGCTGAAAATTTTGCAACTGTTGTACTCGCCGTTCGAAATATGAACAAGGGACATGAAGCCGCAGACAAAATTAAGAAAGAATATCCTAATGCTGATATACACGTATTAAAATTAGACTTAGGTGATATAGAAAGTGTAAGGGAGTTTTCAGAGGACTTTAGAAAAAAATTTCGGTCACTATCTATATTAGTGAATAATGCTGGTGTATTGAAGCCTCCAACCCGCAAGACAAAGGATGGATTTGAATCTCAGTTTGGAGTTAATTACCTTGGACATTTTGCACTTACAGGCCGATTGCTTGATTTAATAATTAAAACGCCGGATTCAAGAGTGATTTCTCTTGGCAGCATCTCAGCCCACAACCTAAAGCCCGAATTTAAGGAATTTTTAGCGCCCGATAAAAACTATAAAGTAATGAAAAGCTATGCACAAAGCAAGATGGCATGCATATATTTTGCAAAAGCGCTCCAATATCGATTTCGATCCAGAAATATCGACTCGAAAAGCATTGCCTGTCATCCTGGAATAGCCC
>DAMDNS010000103.1:0-7781 GCA_032083605.1 Ureibacillus sp. | reverse complement strand
TTTACTCAAAAGAAAGTGAGCGCAGCATTATCTGGAACGACCCTTTGATCAACATCGAATGGCCAGAAAAAGAAGTCCTGTTGTCCGAAAAAGATAAGCTTGCCTCTTTGTTTTGTGAAGCTGAGGTCTTCGAATGAATTCGCTTCTTAAAATGACCTGGCAATGTATTAAATCGCCAGTTTCAAATCGAAGATTAATCTATACGTTAACACGTAGAGAAGTTATCAGCCGCTACCGTGGCTCAGTATTAGGCTTGTTGTGGTCATTTTTTACCCCCGTGCTAATGTTAGTGGTTTACACCTTCATTTTTAGCGTAGTTTTTCAGGCAAAATGGAGTGAGGGGCATGCCTCAAAATCTTCATTCGCATTATTACTGTTTTCAGGCCTAATCATATTTAACCTTTTTTCAGAATGCATAAATAGAGCACCCAGCATTATCCTTGCTAATTCAAACTATGTGAAAAAGGTTATTTTTCCATTAGAAATATTGCCGTGGGTGAATCTTTGTGCTGCGTTATTTCATTTTGCAATCAGTTGCATTGTATGGATAACATTTTATGTGTTCGAAGTTGGCATGCCTCATTTAACCATCCTGCTATTACCCTTTATTATGCTTCCTTTGCTATTAATGATTATGGGCATCAGTTGGATATTGGCTTCGCTGGGTGTTTATCTAAGAGATGTGAGTCAAATTGTCGGAATTTTAACGATGGTATTGATGTTCTTATCACCAATCTTTTTCCCTACTTCGGCGCTGCCAGAATCAGTAAGGCCCCTTTTATTATTAAACCCGTTAGCTCATTTCATTGAACAGACGCGGGATGTTATGTATTGGGGGAAAGTACCTGAAATTCTTCCTTACGTTAAAGGACTGATAGTTAATGCTATCGTGGCATGGCTTGGATACTTATGGTTTCAGAAAACACGTAAAGGATTTGCTGATGTCATCTGATAATATTATCGAAGTTGCTGGGCTGAGTAAATGTTATCAGATTTATGAATCACCTCAGCATCGTCTAATGCAAATGTTCTATAGATCGCGAAAAAAAATGTATCGCGAATTCTGGGCTCTTAAGGACGTTACATTTTCTCTTAAAAAAGGAGAGACTGTAGGAATAATCGGCCGAAATGGGTCAGGAAAATCCACACTGTTGCAGATGATCTGCGGAACATTAACACCGACCGACGGCAGTGTAACAGTTAACGGCCGTATTGCTGCACTTCTCGAACTTGGCGCAGGATTTAACCCTGAGTTTACAGGACATGAAAATGTATTCATGGCTGCATCACTGTATGGGTTAACAAATGAACAGATCCGGGACAGATATGAAAAAATATTAGCTTTTGCTGATATTGGTGATTATATCGATCAACCGGTTAAATCATATTCAAGTGGTATGTATGTACGCTTAGCATTTGCGGTTATCGCACATGTCGATGCTGACATATTAGTTATTGATGAAGCGCTTGCCGTCGGGGACGCCGTCTTTACGCAGAAATGCATGCGTTTTATTCGAAAGTTCAAGGAAAATGGCACGTTGCTCTTCGTGAGCCATGATACACACTCTGTCATTAATCTGTGTGACAAAGCTATCTGGCTTCATAAAGGTGAAATGATAACTTCAGGAACGGCGAAACATGTTGCAGAGAAATACCTGCAATATACGCTTCAGGAAGTTTATGGAGATGAAACCCATCTCGAGAGCATCAAACAAGAGAGTGACACGACCTTAGACGTAACTGACAAGCATTTAACACCTAAAGAATTAAATGATACGCCCGCTATCGATTATAAGGTTCAGTATGGGATTGCTAATAACCTTTCTGAGGCCAATGGGTGGAAAACAGGTGCTGCAGAAATCACAGATGTCTCATTTGTCGATAAAGATAATAATAGCAAAAACCTCTTTAAAGGTGGCGAAAAAGTTGAGTTATCAGTCAGGGCAAATATTTTTGAGAATCTTGACTCACCAATTATTGGTTTTTTAGTTAAGGATCGTTTGGGTCAGGTGTTATTTGGTGAGAATACTTTACCCTTCACGACTGAAGAACCACTGACCGCATCGGCAGGTAGTAAGATTAATGCTACATTTGAATTTACATTACCTATGTTGCCTAATGGTGAATATGCACTAATGGTCTCTCTGGCAAACGGAGACCTGAATAATCATGTTCAGCATCACTGGCTCCATGATGCTTTGATCATAAATGTATCATCCAGTGAGGTGCGCTGGGGACTGGTTGGAATTAAATTTGATAAGGTTAAGCTGAGACAAGAATGAAAAATCTAAAAGAACTCTATCAGGAGCATCATGGTAAATCATCCGATAAATGGGATCTTTACCTGGAAACTTATCATAATATCCTTTCCGGACAACAAAAAACTTTAAAGAATCTTCTGGAAATTGGTGTGCAGAATGGTGGGTCTTTGGAAATATGGAGTAAATATTTCCCTAATGCTGAAAATATAGTCGGTTGCGATATTAATCCTGATTGTGCTCGCCTTGAATACGAAAATAAATCGATTAAAGTTGTGATCGGTAACTCTTCTACTCCAGAAGTTAAAAATAAAATTAGTGAAATTTCGCCTTCATACAATTTGATTATAGATGATGGGTCACATAATTCATCAGATATTATCAAATCTTTTTTACTGTATTTTCCTGCTCTGGAGCAGGATGGAATTTATATTGTTGAAGATCTGCACTGCAGTTACTGGCAGGAATGGGAAGGGGGACTTTATGATCCCTATTCTTCAATGGCGTTTTTGAAAAAACTTGCTGATATTACTAATTTTGAGCACTGGGGGATTGAACGCTCTGCTTCAGATTATTTGTCTTCCTTCAGTGAACATTACAGCAGTGAAGAATTAGATAAAGTTGACTATTCGGAAATCCACTCTGTAAGTTTCATCAATTCATTATGCATAATCACAAAAAAAACCAGAGAGAAGAATTTATTAGGCACACGTCATGTTGTTGGTGAAGATGAAGATGTTGTTGTTGGTAATCTTGACCTGAACGGCAGTGTATTTAATGCGCCAGACCAAAAAGAAAATCCGTGGAGTAATTTAACTGCCTTTCCGGAGATGGAGTGGAAAGAGCTCCTGACTCAAAAAAATAGTTTAGCCGAACAGTTGTCCGTAAATTCACGACAAATTAATATTTATAAAAGAATTGAAGATGTTTTAAGGCAGGAAATTGATGATCTTAAGATTGAATCAGGGAAGCAATCTGCACTGATTAATAAACTTTCTTTTGATAATAGTGCCCTGCTGAACTCAACCAGTTGGAAAGTTACTGCTCCGATGAGAAAGGCAGTCCTGAATGCACGGCGTCTCAAAAAGGCTGTAAAGCTTGCCAGAAATGTTGTTGCAAGTTATGGATTTAAAGAAAGTGCAAACAGAACGATTAATTTGTATAAAAAGAATGGATTTAAAGGAATTGTTCGTAAACTGCAATATATTAACTCGCTGCAGGTAGCCTCCCAGAGCCTTTTATCTGCTAAATCTCTTCCTGCCATAATGCTAAATAATGAAGAACTGCTTTTGCCTAAAGTTCTTATAATAGCTGAAATGTCTATACCGCAGTGTAAAAAATATCGTGTAGACCAGAAGGTCGATTTATTTAAGAAGCTTGGAATACCGGTAAAAACGCTTAACTGGACCGATCTGATAGCCTGTATGGAAGCTCTGCAATATCATTCGATAGTCATTTTTTACCGTGTCCCGGCATTTGATACCGTAAAAAATATTTTCGATGAATGTAAGCGTTTAAATTTAGAAACCTATTGGGAAGTAGACGATTTAATCTTCGATGAAGATATTCTTCTTAAAAGCAAAACGTTAAATGAACTGGATAAAGAAACATTCAAAGGCCTGCTTGATGGTGCAAGGCTTTATCATGACGCGATGATGCGCTGTAAAAGCGTCATAGCATCAACTGAGCCTCTGGCCATCGCTATGGAAAAATCAGGTGCCAGTAAATCAATAGTCATCGAAAATGCACTTGACCCAGAAACTATTGAAACAGCAGATTCAATTCCAGAAGTAAGAAAAAGCGAAAGTGATGGTATAATTCGAATTGTCTATGGTTCCGGAACGAGCACGCATAATGTTGACTTTTTAGAAGCTTCCGATGCAATCTATAACATTCTTGTCTCTTCTCCTGATGTTCGTTTGCGTTTAGCGGGTATGCTGGAACTGCCTAAAAAGTTTGATAACGTAAAGGATCAGATTGAAAGAATAAAGTTTTGCCCTTATGCCGATTATTTAAAAATTCTTGCTGAGTGCGATATCAGTATTGCGCCACTTGAGGACTATGTTTTCAATGATTCAAAATCAAACATTAAATACCTCGAAGCTTCCATTTTAGGTTTGCCAAGCATCTGTTCACCGCGCCCGAATTTTGTTTCTGTCATTGAAAATGGAGTTAACGGTTTTCTCTGTCACAACACTGAGGAATGGGAATCTGCCTTTAAAAAGCTCATTGATGATCCTTCATTAAGGAAGAGTATGGGTGAGAACGCAAAAAACTCTGTTTTAAAACATTACTCTCCTGAAAGTGTCGCTAAGGAACAAGCGTCTTTAGTCATTCAGGGCTTTAATAGAGTAGACAGGACTAGCAATAAAAAACATGTTCTTTCTGTCAATTGTTATTATTACCCACGTTCCTTTGGTGGCGCGACAGTAGTTGCAGAAGCTTTGAATAGACAGTTTATTGATGATAGCGAATTCGAAATTCATATTTTAACTTCGCTGCCTGAAGAATATGGTGCTGTAAATACTCTCAGACGTTATGAGGCTTATGGGCAAGATTGTTATGGAATAGTCCTGCCTAATATACTTTCTGAAAGTCGTCAGGTGATTAATCCCGATATCGACAACGCTTTTTTAGATGTAATTGATTTGGTTAAGCCTGACGTCGTGCATTTTCACTCTATTCAGGGGTTGGGCATTACGATGCTTCGTATATGTGCCGAACGTAATATTCCTGTCGTTGTGACAACTCATGATTATTGGTGGTTATACGAGCATCAGTTTATATTGAGCTTTAAAGAAGCACACAAATTCCGCGGTAGTAGTAATGATTCACAAAATAATACAGCGGCTAAAATTGACTATCTGGAAAGCAAGAAAAGAGAGGCGTTATCATTGGCAACAATGATTATCTCTCCAAGTATGTTCACTACTGAACTTTATCGTAAAGAAGGGTTTTCTGGAGCCTTACTGAATAAGAACGGAGTGACATATCCTAAAGGTGTTTCTTCAAAAAAACCTGGGCGGCCTCTGCGATTCGGTTACGCTGGTGGTAATACAGATATTAAAGGCTATCATTTAATTAAATATGCATTTAGTCATATCGCAGAAAATGAAGCCAGGTTGATTGTTGTTGATAATGCGATTAACCTGGGTTTCAAATCTTTCCATGAGAATGATTTGGCCGGATTGAAAAATGTTGAAGTGGTTCCTGCTTTCACTCAGGAAAATATGGATGAATTTTTCAATTCTATTGACGTTTTGCTGTACCCAACGCAGTCTAAAGAAAGCTTTGGTCTTACTGTGCGTGAGGCTCTAATCAGAAACGTCTGGGTTATTACCTCAGATGCGGGTGGTGCTGTAGAAGATATCCTTCCTGGCGAAAATGGCTTTATCATTCCTTTCAATAATGATGGCGGGACACTCCTGGAATCTGTAAAAGAGACGATAGCGCATTTCTCTTATCTACCACAAACTGAAGAAGTACAGTTACCTCATTCACATATACGAACATTTAGCGAGCAATACGAAGAGCTTAAAGATATATATCGCAGTTGTATCAAATAAGGGCCTCTGGCCCTTTTATTAGATAAAATTATGCAAAAAAACACTCTCGCAATTATTGTTACTTATCACCCTCAGCCTGAACAATTAACTGCTCAACTGGATATATTATCTCAGAATGATATTGACATAGTTATTGTTGATAATGCTTCTGACAATAACCAGTTACTTAAAGATATGGTTGAAGAGCATTACTCGCACATTAAATTAATCTTGTGTGATAGTAATCTAGGTATAGCTGCGGCTCATAATATAGGGATAAATTACGCCATTGAAAATAGTTACGACTATGTTTTATTAATGGATCAGGATAGTTTGCCAGCAAAAAACATGCTTTCTGTTTTACAGGAAGCCATGAAAAAATGCCCAAAAGCTGCAGCTGTCGGTCCGCAGTTCTTAGATGCTAATAATAATGTGCGTTCCCGATTTATCCAAATCAGAGGTTTGATAGTAGATAAGAAATTGCAGCCGGATGTCAATGGATGCGTAATTGTAGATCATTTAATTTCTTCAGGTTCCTTAATCGCCATTGAGAATTTTAAAAAAATTGGCTTAATGGAAGAGGAACTATTTATTGACTATGTAGATGTTGAATGGGCATTAAGAGCCAGAAGTAAAGGTTTCATTAACTACGGGGTCTGCAATGCCCACATGATACATTCATTAGGTGACGACAGAGTTGACTTCTTAAGTAACTCAATTGCTATCCATTCTCCCTTAAGACACTACTATCAGGCTCGAAACGCTTTGCTATTATACAAGCGTAATTACATCCCTTTAAACTGGAAGGTTGTTGACGCATTTAAATTATTAGTGAAGATGTCCATTTATATTATTGCATCTCGACATAAGTCGCTCGAGTTAAAGATGATTTTTAGGGGAGTAATGCATGGTTTACGTGGCATCCACGGAAGATTCAGTCAATAATATTCACGAAAATAAAAAAAGCTTAATTGATTCTGAGCGAAAACTTTCGTTGCGAGTTTCAATAGTTTGTTACTTTATCGACAATGATATAATTGAATTGCTTGATTCATTCAAAAAAGCTGCTTCCGATATTAGTGATTTGCGCTATGATTTTGTAATAGTTGAGAACGGTTACAAAGAAATTAAACCTTTGCATGATACGTTGGTTCAACAGTTTCCCTTTTGCAAGGTGATTATAAGTGGTGAAAACCTTGGTTATGGACGCGGCCATAATTTAACTTTTTCTGCTGATTACGATTACCATCTTGTTCTTAATCCAGATGTTATTTTTACAGAGTCATCTTTAATTAATGCTCTTTTGTTTATGGAAAAAAATAAAGAATGTGGATTGCTTTCCCCACAGGCTTTCTGGCGGAATGGAGACAGGCAATATCTTTGCAAGCGTTATCCGAATGTTTTCACACTCTTTCTTCGGGCTTTCCTTCCCAAATCATTACATTATTTATTTAAAAACAAACTCGAAACATACTGCATGATGAAAGAAACGCAGTCTGAGACAGTTTTGTGGCAACCAGATAGTGTTAGTGGTTGTTTTATGTTTTTCAGAAACAAAGTTCTTCTGCAACTGAATGGTTTTGATAAACAATTTTTTCTCTATTTTGAAGATACTGATCTGAGTTTACGTGCTCGTCAGGTAACTAAAGTTGCTTATGTCCCTGATGTGAAAATAATCCATCACGGTGGGAATGTTTCCCGGAAAGGTCTTAAGCATATAATTCTTTTCTCACATTCGATGTTTAAGTTCTTTAATAAGCACGGATGGAAATTTTTTTAAATGCTTTAGCTGTCAGCCTATAGTTCAAATCTTTAACTAATGGCACCAAATGCTATTTATTTTCTGAATCGTTAAGTTATTATCCTCTATGTGATATATAGTTCTAAACGTATTCATTACGTTTTATATAACAGGAGCAAAAGATGTCCAAGCAACAGATCGGCGTTGTAGGTATGGCAGTGATGGGCCGCAATCTGG
>DAMDNS010000102.1:0-7882 GCA_032083605.1 Ureibacillus sp. | reverse complement strand
GTACTTTGGGTCATTTTCAAATTTTGAGAGAGTTGCTTAATACTAACTGTTTTATGTGCATAAACATCCCCAATAACCCTAATTTGCGGAATTGTTACCCCATGCTCTTCCGCTGTTTTCTGTAAACTTTTCATCGTATAGCGATGGATAAAATCGATGGATTCTCCAATAAATTCAGCTCTATTCATCTTTACAAGCCCCTTTCCTAAACAAATCGAACACGATACATCGTACACGATTTATATTAAGAAGTAATTTTCACATTGTCAATGAATAATTCTATTCTTCTAGTAAAATCAGATAATTGCTTTATCAAATATATCAAAACTAGAACTACTAACTTTCGAAATAAAAAAAGAGCCTTCCAAAAAAGAAGGACCCCACAACTGGATAAAATTATTGGATTTTGCAGTTGTTCATAAAAAAATAAATCATGAATAGCGAATAATTCCGCCATTAACATGAAGCACTTGCCCTGTTACATAGAACGAATCACTCGTCGCAAGATATACAAAGGCTGGAGCAATTTCGAAGGGCTGTGCTGCACGTCCCATAGGAATGTCAGTACCAAGAGTCGCGACATCTTCGGCGGGGTACGTACTAACAGTTAGAGGCGTCCATGCCGGCCCTGGGGCTACAGCATTTACCCGGATTCCTTTGTCGACAAGTGATAGTGCCAATGAACGTGTGAATGAAACAACAGCACCTTTTGAAGTAGCATAATCGAGAACGTTTTTTTCTCCCTCATACGCAACCCTCGAGGCTGTATTAATGATTGTGCTCCCTTTCTTCAAATACGGCATTGCGGCCTTTGACATATAAAATAGAGGAAATACATTTGTTCGAAAAGTATCTTCTAATTGTTCATTGGATACGTCCATAATATCCTTTGTATACGGCTGAACTGCTGCATTATTTACGACAATATCCAACCTTCCATATTTATCAATCGTACGACTTACAGCCATTTCCGAGGTAGATGGTTTTCGTAAATCCCCTCTGATAAGCAGACAATGGATTCCAAATTTTTCTACATATTGTTTTGTCTCTTGCGCATCCCTGTCCTCATTAAGATATAGAATAGTTAAGTTAGCCCCTTCTTTAGCATAAGCTACGGCAACTGCACGTCCAATTCCACTATCACCGCCTGTAATCAGCGCTACTTTGCCCTTCAGTCTGCCGCTGCCTTTAAAGCCCGCATAGTCAAATATAGGTCTTGGATTCATCGCCCATTCCATGCCAGGTGCCTGATCCTGATGCTGAGGAGGAAAAGCAATCGGCTGTTCTACCACCTTTTTCACAACACCTAGGTAAGGGTAAACCGGATAGTCTTGATGCATATTTCAAGTATCCTTCCTTTTTAAAGTTTCACTAGACTTTTGAAGACCGTCACAACTTTCTCCTGAGGTATATTATGATGAAGCGACTTATCTTGTGCAGAGGATTGTTTTATAAAGCGAGGAAAGAAAACATTGAGCTAAAGGGTGATTAGTTCGATTAGTTTGGCCACGCGATTTTTAATTGCGCGTTTTTATTGCTAGTTTGATTGAAATATGTAAAGGTTCCTTAAATACACCACTGTTATCAATTTTCAGTAATTCCTCTTTTAAATGGTTTTCAAACAGATCCGCTTTATCTCCTAAAAACCGTTTCGCACCAAAAGAGGTTGAGTATAGGTTTCCAATTATTGACTCAACATTCCATTCCTGTTCATAAGCCGCAATGGAATGCATCTCCAACTTAAATCCAGAACTTGAAATTATATCTTCATAGCTGACAGTTGGTGGTGAATAGGTTATATTTCCAGCTCTTCTTTCGTTTCCATACCATTGTTTAACTACTTCCTCCACTTTCTTTTGCCAAGGTAAAAGTATCTTATTTGGAGAATAATTATCAATAATTGCTATTCCACCTCCATATGAGATCATTTCATATAGAGTATCAAGCACCTTTTCCCGTTCCATCCAGTGGAACGCTTTAGCGATGGTTACAAACCTAAATTCCCCATCATAGTGTTTCAGATATGCATCAAGATTTTCGTTAAACCACTCCAGATTATCTATTCGCATTTCCTTTTCCAGTCTTTTCGCCTCTTGGATCATTTCTGACTCCGAATCAATCCCAACAATACGTTCAAACCAATCAGTGAATCTGAAGGCCAGTTGTCCGGTACCACACCCTAAATCCATCATTTGGCCTTTTCCATCGAGAGAGAACCTTTCTATTAAAAACCTTATTAGAGATGCCGGATATAGTGGTCTATAACGTGAATAGTACCAAGCCGTCCCTTTAAACAAGTCCTTACCATAATCTATCATTAACGAATCCTCTCTCCTTCTAATATTGATGACCACCATTAATTTTTAAATCATTTCCTTTTAATATATAATTAAGATTAACATAATTAACCAACAATGAAATATCTCAACTGCTAATCGCAATTTAATCACTTGAAAAAGACCGATTCAATCCATCGATCACGTACGCAGTTTAAACTGGCTCGATTATTCAAATGATAGATTGAAGATATTTTATTTTTAGGAGGAGGACAAATGACTAGGAAAAAACAATCGAGTAAAAATAGATTTCTATATTTGGGATTAGGCAGCTTATTATTGATCGAGGGAATCTATTTAAATTATGAAGCAGTATTGAAAGGTGAATTTCCAAATTATCTAATGTTGCTGGCCCTTGGGATTAATCAGTTATTGTTGGCTTACTTATCGCCTCATATTTTTCCGAAAGATGAAAGAGCGAAAGAGATTATTGGTAGAGCCATGACGATTAATTATTTTGTCCTCTTTGGATCAATGACTATATTAATCCTAGCGACAGGTTCTTTTGGATTTGTAACATTTAATGCAACTCAGGTATTGATTGTCCTGTTTTGCATTATGGCAATCTCTATTCCAGGTACTATGGTCATCTATTCGAAATTTATCTAGTTTCGTGGAAATGTAAAAACGATTCCTATAGTTTCGGAATCGTTTTATTAATATTGAAGGAAACATTTCTCCCAGTAAATCCCACATAATTTAGCTGTTTTTCAAAACTCCACACCAATATTTCGTCATATTCGCCAAGGTTAACACTCCATTTCGACTATGCCTTTCAAATATATTCGCTAAGGAATCTACAAGTTTTCGATAAAGTTCATCGCCCTCCGTCAAAGCGAAGGAAGAGGATAAATGTCGGCCAATAAAACTATTTTTGTCATAAGTTAATGGATTTTCATAGGATTTTAATGCATAGCCCTTTTCATAAAAACTATCGTACCGTTCTATTGAATCAATCAATCCATTTGAAAATCCTATAAAATTTGGGCAGAATTTTTGATATGCAGCAGCAATTTCTTTATTGATAATATCTTCGGTCACTCGCTCATTTGAAATGATTGCTGCCTTCCCCCCTGTTTTCAAAATTCTTTTACATTCCTTCCTAAACTTCAACACATCAAACCAATGAAATGCTTGGGCAGCCACTATAAAATCCACACTTTTTGTTTCTAACGACGTATCTTCAGCCGTACCTTTAACAGAAATGAAGTTACGGTAACCCTTTAAGTTATCTATCGCGATTTTAAGCATATCTTCATTGGGTTCGACTGCTATTACGCACAGGCCTGAATCTAATAATATTTTTGTCATGATTCCTGTTCCGGAGCAAATCTCCGCAATAACGGAATTTTCGTCCAGACTATTATCTGTTATTAACTCCTTTACCAATTGATCTGGATAGTGTCTGGACGAAATTTCGAATAAACTCCGGCTTTGCTATTGAATTTATCTACATTTGCCATCATTGCACCACCTCTTATTTCTAACTTACAATAAAAAAACGCATCCCGTTAGGAATACGCTCTTTCTAGCAATCTATTTTTATCTTAAAGTTTTTAATGCGCCGCTCCAAGCTACTACTTGGTCAAGCATCGCATTCACGTTTGTAAGGTGTAATTCAGCTGGCTTGAATGTAGTGTAGTTTTCAAAGTCAGTGAATAAAGATAATGTTGGATGTACACGTACATCAGCAATCATTAGCTCACCCATGATTCCACGTAAATGTTCTGCTGCACGAGCACCACCTGTTGAACCATAACTCACGATACCAGCTGCTTTGTTATTCCAAGCTTCACGAGCAAAGTCGATTGCATTTTTTAAAGCCCCTGAAATACTATGGTTGTATTCTTGAGCAATGAAAACAAATCCATCTAAGCTAAATAATTTTTCATTCCAAGCAGCAATCCCTGGTTCACTTCCATCAGTAGTACCTAAGAAAGGTAATTGATAATCCGCGATGTCCACGATTTCGTAGTTTGCATCTCCTCGGACTTCGGCAATTCCTTTCACCCATTCTGCTACTTGTGGGCTAACGCGTCCTTCTCTAGTACTGCCAATAATAATACCGATGTTTAATTTTTCGTTTGTCATTTTCATTTCCTCCAATTTTGCTAATTATTTATTTATCCAAACTTTGTGCACCCATTCCAATTGTTTTTAGTAAATCAATTAATTGTTGTTTTTCATCATTTGAGATAAATGAGAAGTTTTGAGATATGGTGGCAACATGTTTAGGAAAAATCTCGTCAAATTGTTTTTTTCCTTCTGCAGTAAGGACAACATTCGATGCCCTTCTATCATTTGGAATAGGCTGTCTTTCTACAAGAGCCTTTTTCTCTAGCTTATCCACCACATACGTGATACTCCCACTTGGAATCGAAAGAATCTCACTAATCTTTTGAACTGGATGGGGGCCTTTACTGTAAAGCAGTTCTAGGATCATAAAATTTTCAATACTAATTTTATGATTGGCTATATCCTTTTGTATATTGTCACCAATAGCTTTAGTTGCTTTCATCCAAACACGAAACAACTTCAAATCGATATTATGCTGATCCTCCATTTGCTTACCTCCATTAACTATTAAAACCATCTTGGATACCTATATAAAGAATAAGCAAATTGTGCCGGAATCTCAAATAACAGCCTTCAAAGCCTTTGCCTTTCTGCTCCCCAAATAGGATTAAAAAGCTCCAAAATTAATAACCAAGACAATCAATCCTAATACGAATAAAATGATTGGCACCATCATGTTTTTTACTTCATCCTTAATTTTGATATGAGTAACAATTGCGCCAATCATTGTTACAGCGATTAACAGTCCTCCCCAGGCAGCTAAAATGTCTTTCCAAATACCGGCAATAACCAATACAGCCGAAACCACTTCAACTAATCCAGTAACCACTCTGAACCAAGCTGGGTACCCGTATTGCTTAAAGCCTTCTACCATCTGCTTTGAGCCAAATTTCATAAAACCAAACATCAGGAAACCTAATCCCAATAATGCTTGAAGAATTATTGATAATACAGTCATGTCTATCCCTTTTTTATCCTAAAATATTTATCCTAAACTTAGGACTCATTTATCCTAACACTAGGCTTTCTGTCTTGTCAATATTTTAAAGTTAAAGATTTTAAATTTGAATATAACAAAAAGAACAAATCCAACAGCCGAATTTGTTCTTGATAAATAGTTAGTAGAATTATAATGACTCTTACAGCTTCTCAATTCCAGTCTTCGATACACCATAGTTTTTTCTTTTTAGTATCTATTCGGACTTTTTTCCCGATGGCTATCGGGTGCATTGGATGTGTATGGCATATATCTACCTCGGATAAGATAGGCATAGTTTCTCCATCCAATTGTTCCAATAAAAGATCTATCGGTTTTTTGCCCGTTCCTAAGTCATCATATTGCTCATGTTTGCCGAGAATAATGGCAGAAACTTTATCGAAAACACCATGAAGTTTTAACATTGCAAAATTCTTTTCAGTGATGGAAGCATTTTTCATACTGTCTTCAATTAGCAAAATGTCACCTTCTTGGATAGCCGGAAAATACTCTGTACCTATAAATCCATACATCGCGTTATTATTGCCGCCGATTAGTCTTCCTTCTATAACTCTTTCATTAAACCCAAACCATTCATTTGGGAGTAAAGTTTTTTCTCGTGTTTTTTCTAACCAATTAACAGGTTCATCTGACCAAAACTGAGCCATTGGTATTTCATAGGGTACTTCTGGACTCTCGCAAAAATATTTTTCAAAAAAATGGTATGTATCATTTACCAAAGGCTCAAATTCACCAAAGGAGGGGACTATAGCCGGTCCGTAATATGTAGGAATCCCAGTCTTCGCATACAGGGCCAATAAGACTGCCGTAGCATCCGAATAGCCAACAATGAATTTAGGATTTAAACGAAACGCTTCGTAATCAATGTATGGAAGCATACTATTGGAATTCGTTCCACCAATCATCGACATAATCATTTTAATTGATGGATCATATATTAGTTCATTTAACTCTTTTGCCCGCGCTTTTGGCGTTCCTGAACGATAGCCTTCCGATTGACCTGTTAATATACCCTCAACTATTTGAAAACCTTTTGCCTCAAGAAATGCTTTTCCCCTTTCATAGCGAGCTTTTGCTGTAACCGAAGCAGGAGAAGATGGTGTGAAAATTCCAATCTTATCTCCTTTTTGCAGTTTCTTAATCATGTACCTTCCCCTTTCCATGTTCATTCAATATTTAAGATGTAAAAAGTTATAGAATTTTTATCAACTAAAGAAATAGTCCATTAAGAATCCTGTCAGTATAAGTAAAATTCCAGCAGTAAAATGTACCTTCAGTTGATTTAAGCCTATTTTTTCAAATAATAAATACAGCAGTACAACACCAGCTATATATTGGGCACTTCCCAGAAAACCATCTTCAACTAAAAATAAGCTGGGAAATGACTGATACAAAGCAGACGTTGTACCAAAAAGGAATAAAATTAAAGGAATCCTCAAATTCCATTGCTTCCAGTCCAAAGTCGTTTTTCTTATAGTTTTTTGCATATAAATCCCCCTATTTTCAACTCGCGCCAAGGCATTTCTTCAAACCTCGAAATATTCAAGAAATTTCTTTATCAGTCTCGATTGGCTTCGATTTTTTGAATAGATGCCCCCGAATAACAGGTTAAAATTGAGCGGGTAACCCGTCAAAGGAATGGACTTGATACGCCCGCTTTCCACATATGGATCGTCCATCAACATTAAGCTGGATAATAAACTAATACCGATTCCCTCGGATACAGCTTTCTTGATGACCTCTGAGTTAGTTGATTTGAAGATTATATTTAACGGGCCATACTGTTTTTCAAAGTCTTCTATTAGACTATTATAGAAATTTTTTCCATAGATAACAAATGGGTGCTCTCTAATATCCATTAACTGTACTTCATTATTAAGAGCTAATATAGAGTCTTTCGGAACAATTACATTAAATGTAGCTTGTGAACTTAATGAGTGAATTGAGATATGTTCTGGAAATCTATGTTCCACTGTATTTAATAAAGCAATCAAGCCCAAATCTACTTCATTTTGACTAACCGCTTCTATGACCTCATTATTTTCAATTTCCATAATCGTTACTTTTATTTGTGGGAAATCCTTTTTGAATTTAGAGAGTGCTTTAGGTAAATAGGTCATAAAAATGCTGGGCACGGTGGCTATTTTCAATTCTCCATTATATGAGGATGTCAAGGATTGAATTTCTTCTTTTAATTCATCGGCTTTTTTTAATATTTCAAGTGCCTTCGTAATTATATTTTTCCCTTCCTCGGTTGGAATAGTGCCATTACGTGAGCGTTTAAACAATTGAACGCCAAATTCCTTTTCCAATAAAGAAATCGATTGGCTTATTGCAGATTGGGTAACATGCAGATTTTTAGCGGCAATCGACATGGATTTCGTTTCGATCACTTCTTTCAAATATTCCAGCTGTTCGAAGTTCATTGTGCTTCCCCTTTATATTAATTTTACTTATATCATTATTAATAAAT
>DAMDNS010000101.1:0-7929 GCA_032083605.1 Ureibacillus sp. | reverse complement strand
ATCGTTTCAGCCGTTTTTCGACCTATTCCAGAAAATAAGTCACTCGATAGATAATGGATGATCCCTTGTTCTGTTGCTGGAACCTCCTTCACAAATGTCTCCACTTGAAATTGCTGCCCATATTTCGGATGATTTTTTAATACACCTGTAAATCGATAGAGTTCTTCTTCATTTAATTTTGGAAAATAGCCAACTACAATAATTTCCTTGTCGTCGTATTGTAAATTTGTTTCTTGTATTTTAACTCGAACAATAGAATACATATTTGTCGCATTATGAAAAATGGACACAATTGGACGGCCAAGAATAAACAATTTATTCACTTCAAATAAATTAAGATTTTCTGCCATCCATATAACCCCTTCTCCTACATAAGTACTTTTGATTTTACCATATGAATGAATAACTGTCTTACTTATGAAAAAGATTACGCATCTCGATATTTTCATTTACCAATGATATGATATTTTATAAAGATAGCTGTATTTAAATACATAAATGAGAGATAGAAGGGATTTGTGAAATTCGTGGAGTTTAGACCTTGTATAGATTTACATGAAGGGAAAGTCAAACAAATTGTAGGAAGTACATTAGGCCATCAAGACAAATCCGTAGTTGAAAATTTCATATCTGAAAATGACTCTTCTTATTTTGCGAATATGTTTAAGAGTGATGGTCTAACTGGCGGCCACGTGATTATGCTGGGTCCAGGTAATGAAGAAGCTACATTTCTGGCATTGCAAACCTATCCGAACGGATTGCAAGTTGGTGGAGGCATTACTGCCGATAATGCAAAAAAATTTATTGATGCTGGTGCATCCCATATCATTGTAACCTCCTATATTTTCCATGACGGTCAACTAGATATGGAGCGATTAAAGAAGTTAAATCAAGCAGTTGGAAAAAAACATATCGTTATCGACTTAAGCTGCCGAAAACGTGATGGCAAGTGGTTTGTGGTAACAGATAAATGGACGAAATTTAGTGATTTTGAGGTCAATGAAACATCGATTCCGTATATCGAACAATTCTGTGATGAATTACTGATTCATGCTGTAGATGTAGAAGGTAAAAGAAGCGGAATGCAAGAAGAGCTAGTAAAGGATTTAGCGAAATGGACAACGATCCCCACTACCTATGCAGGCGGGGTTCGGTCATTAGAGGACCTGCAAAAATTCAAAGACCTTTCTAATCAGAAGCTGCATGTCACAATCGGCAGTGCCCTGGATATTTTTGGTGGCGATTTGAGCTATCGGGAAGTTGTCGAATTTTGTTCAGCGGAATAATTGTTAGCAGTGTCTTGGGGCTGACACCATGTTAGTCCCAAATTAGGTAAAAGATTATGCTTTCACTACACAAAGAAAGCGTACAAATTCTGAGCAAATTTGTACGCTTTAGCTTATAAAAACATACCAGCAATTGCGGCATTTACTAGTGAGGCTAATGTTCCGGCCACAACTGCTCTAATTGCCAGTTTTGCAATAATGGGTCTTCTGCTTGGAGCCATTGAACCCAGCCCTCCGATTAATATGGCCATCGAGCTTAAGTTGGCAAAGCCGCATAACGCGAAGCTAATAATCATAACCGTTTTTTCGGTAAGCTCCGGAATGACCGGGCCAAAGTTTGAATAAGCTACGAATTCGTTTAATACAAGCTTCTGGCCAATGAATGACCCTGCTTCAATTGCCTCATTCCATGGAACGCCAATTGCAAAAGCTAGGGGTGAAAATACATACCCTAATATACCTTCCAGTGTAAGTCCACTAAATCCAAAGATTCCACCAATTCCACCTAATATACCATTGATTAAAGCAATTAACGCGATAAAAGCCAGAAGCATTGCCCCTACATTTACTGCCAGCTTTAAACCATCTCCAGCTCCTCTTGCGGCTGCATCAATTACATTGACCGATTCCGTATCTTTGTCAAGGACAAAATTCGATTCATCCACTACTTCTGTTTCAGGCAGCATCAGTTTTGCCATTACTAATCCAGCAGGTGCTGCCATAAAGCTTGCGGCAATCAAATATTCTAATGGAACTCCCAATAGTGAATATCCTACTAATACTGACCCAGAAACAGATGCTAAACCGCCCGTCATCACTGCAAATAGCTCTGATTTTGTCATCTTCCCTAAAAATGGTCGAATAACTAAAGGTGCCTCCGTTTGCCCAACAAAAATATTCGCTGCTGCATTAACTGATTCGGCTTTAGTCGTACCAAGCATTTTCGATAATCCCCCACCAAGAATTTTAATAACAAATTGCATAATCCGAAGGTAATATAAAACTGAAATTAAGGAAGAAAAGAAGATGATGATCGTTAAAACACTTAATGCAAAAACCATTCCACCTGTAAAATTAGTATCGGCTAATGGTCCAAACAAGAAGGAAATTCCCTCATTGGCATAACTGATCAGCTTTTGGACAGCATTTGAAATTTCGATCAAGATTTTCCGACCAAATTCCCATTTCAAAACGACAAAAGCGAAAATTAATTGTATAGCTACCCCGCCGACAATTGTTCTCCAGTTAATTGATTTGCGATTACTGGAAAATATGAATGCAATCAATAAGACAACGAAAATCCCAAAAATACCCCATAGTATATTCATTTCGACACCTGCTTTATAAAGTTAGAAATTTTGAAACCACAAATCTGATACAGACAAGACGACTAATTGAAATGTTTTCATTTTAATTCCCTAATTCAAATCAAAGAAACAATCTCTTTGCATAGTATCTTGCTTATTAGCGAAATCATTCTAGTTATTTTGCAAAGAAAAAAACTTGCTGTCCCTATTCGGGCCAGCAAGTTTAGTTAAATCTTTGGCTAATCATATCGTAAATATATTTTGCTTGGTCAAAATTTGAATCAATTGTATAAGCTTCCTTTAGATGCTCCATTGCAAGCTCTGTTTCTTCTGTTGAAACCGCATATAGAACACCAAGATTATAATGAGCATCTACATTTTTTGAATCCTTCTCCAGTACGAATTCAAGCTCACCCTTTGCCACATCAAACATTTCTAATGTACAAAGTAAAATTCCGTATGATAAACGAATTTGCAGGTCATTAGGTGCAAGCTCCGCTGCTCTTTGCATGTATGGTAGAGCAAGCTTCAGCTTTTCATCTCGTTCAAAGGATTTTGCTAGCATATAGAAAGCATCTGCCCCTTGAATTCCATGCTCGATGGCTTTTTGATAAAGCTTCGCAGCTTCAATATAGCGTTCTGCATTATAATATAAATTTGCTAAACCATAATATGCTGTTGCTGTTGTTTCATCAACTGTAATAGCTTTTTGGAAAAATCGTTCAGCACGTTCATTATCATTCATGGAAGCTAATAAATTCCCAAAATTGACATAGCCAATCGCATCATCTGGATTGCTTTCAATCGCTTCAGTAAATGCCTTGGCCGCATCCTCATATCGTTTTTCTTGGAATGCAAGTATTCCGATTTCGTTATAATCCATCTTCTTCACCTCAATACTTAGGCTTATCGCAGATAGAACGATAAGCCTGGTCAGCCTTATGTAGCTTTAGATTTCGTTAGTAAAAGTCGTACATTTAAGGGTTTACTTAGCCTACATAGGTTAATTTTTCACTATTTTTAAATACCTCATCAATTGTACCGCCACCTAGACATTCTTCACCATCGTATAATACGACGGCTTGACCAGGAGTAATTGCACGTACCGGCTCTTCAAAAGTAATGTTTGCTGTTCCATCCTCCAATAATTCCACTTCTACCGGTGTATCCTCTTGACGATAGCGGAATTTTGCAGTGCAGCTAAATTTAGAAGGTTTTACTTTATCCGATGTAAAGCCCATTTTTACTGCTTTTAAAGAAGTTGAGTATAGGGCATCATGATGGAAGCCTTGTTCTACATATAAAACATTGCGCTCAAGGTCCTTCCCGATAACGAACCACGGATCTCCGTCTCCACCAATTCCCAAACCATGGCGTTGACCAATCGTGTAATACATTAAGCCATCATGTGTACCCATGACACGGCCATCGAATGTCTCCATTTTCCCGGGTTGTGCTGGCAGGTACTGACTTAAGAACTCCTTGAAGTTACGTTCACCGATAAAGCAGATTCCTGTCGAATCTTTTTTCTTGGCAGTTGCAAGGCCTGCTTCTTCTGCAATTTTACGAACCTCGGGCTTTGCAATATCTCCAATCGGGAACATGACATGCTTTAACTGGTCCTGTGATAATTGATTCAAGAAGTAGGTCTGGTCTTTATTGTTATCCACACCGCGCAGCATCAAGACTTCACCATCACGTTCTTCTACACGTGCATAGTGGCCTGTCGCTAAATAATCTGCTCCTAATTTCATCGCATGATCAAGGAATGCCTTGAACTTGATTTCTTTGTTGCACATTACATCAGGATTCGGCGTACGGCCCGCTTTATATTCTTCAAGGAAATAAGTAAAGACTTTATCCCAATATTGTTTTTCAAAATTCACTGCATAATAGGGGATGCCGATTTGGTTACATACTTTAATTACATCATCGTAATCTTCAGTTGCTGTACATACACCAAACTCGTCTGTATCATCCCAGTTTTTCATAAATATCCCGATTACATCATAGCCTTGTTTTTTTAGCAAGTAGGCTGCGACTGACGAATCGACTCCACCGGACATCCCGACAACAACACGGATTTGTGATGGGTCTCTTGTTTCTACCATTGTCGTTTCACCTTTTCTATATTAATTCGCAAGCCTTTTCACAATTTTCGCTGTACGTTCGGCTGCTTCTTTTATCATTTCTTCTGTGTTTCCCAACCCAAAACTAAAACGGATCGAGTTGCGGAGCGCTTCACTATCATTTCCGAACATGGCCACAAGTACATGGGAAGGATCAATAGAACCTGCTGTACAAGCTGAACCACTTGAAGCATAAACACCAGACATATCTAAATTTACTAAAAAGGATTCCACTTCCATCCCATTAAAGCTGATATTTAAGACTTGCGGCAAAGAATGCTCCTCATTGCTATTTACTGTATAAACAATGTTTTCACTATCGAGGACGTTTAAGAAAATACGTCGGAACTGCTCGTATTGTGCACGCTTTGAAGCCATTTCGTTTTGAGCGATTTCCACTGCCTTTGCAAAACCCACTGCGGCGGGAACATTTTCAGTACCTGCTCTTCTTTTCTTTTCTTGAGAGCCTCCTAAAAAAGTTGCACTTAAAGGGGTCCCCGTTCTTTGGTATAAAAAGCCGATTCCCTTTGGTCCATTTAGTTTATGGCTAGAAACACTTAGCAAATCAACCTTTAACTCATCCACATTTAACTTTTCTATTCCAAATGCCTGGACTGCATCAGTATGAAAAACAGCTGGATGATCCTTTAAAATCTCGCCAATTTCAGCGATAGGCTGCACTGTACCTACTTCATTATTTCCATACATAATCGTAACAAGAATTGTATCTTCACGAAGTGCCTTTTTAAAGGATTCCACTGAGATACGCCCACTCTCATCCACTGGTAAATAAGTAACCTCGAATCCTTGCTTTTCAAGGCCTTCGCATGCATGGAGCACCGCATGATGTTCAATTTGCGTCGTGATAATATGCTTTCCCTTTGTTTTAAGCATATTGGCAACACCAAAAATCGCCGTATTATCCGCTTCCGTTCCACCGCTTGTAATAATTATTTCAGTATCCTTTGCACCAATTGCACGCGCTAACGTCGTGCGTGCATCATCTAAAACCTTTCGCGCTTGTCTACCAGCTGTATGAATACTAGAAGGATTGCCAAAAGTTTGTCCAAATGCTTTGGTCATCACTTCAATAACCTCTGGATGCATCGGTGATGTCGCTGCATGGTCTAGATATATCGTTTCCATTGTAAATCAATAGCTCCTTTAAAAACTGTATGACCAGTTAATATTATAAGTAAAGTTAGACTGTCTAACTTATGATTAAATATAGAACATGTAACCATCTACATCGGATTCATCATTATATTTCGCCAAATCTTCTATTGATGTCGTATCAAGTACATTCTTCACGGCATCACGAATTCGCATCCATAATTGCTGCTGTGGTACTTCCTCGTTTTCAATTCCTTCGACTGGCTGAATCGGTCCTTCCAGAACCTTGATCACGTCAGCAGCAGAAATTTTGCTTGGCGGTAATGCCAATAAATAGCCACCGTAAGCCCCACGCACACTTTTCACTAATCCTGCAATACGAAGTGGAGATACCAGCTGTTCCAAGTATGCTTCTGATAATCCTTTTTCTGCAGCTATCTGACGCAACGGAATCGGTCCGTCACCATAATTCTTTGCCAATTCAATCATAATTGTTAATCCATATCTACCCTTTGTAGAAATTTTCATTATAACACCTCAATTTTTCTTGTCCATTTCTATGCTCAGTATATCATAAATCCTTTAATTCCACTTGGAAAAGCACTAATATAGAAGAAGGAAAAGTGAGATTGGAGGATGGAGACATGCACAACGAACCTTTAGCATATCGAATGCGCCCACGGAATTTAAACGAAGTAATCGGGCAGCAGCATATAATCGGAAAAGATACGGCACTGTATAAAATGATCCATAACGGTCATGTCCCTTCAATGCTTTTATATGGAGAACCCGGAATCGGGAAAACATCAATCGCGTATGCAATTGCTGGAAGCTCCAAACTTCCATTTTTCGCTTTAAACGCGACACATGCTGGAAAAAAAGATGTGGAACAAATTGTTTCAGAGGCCCGAATTGCAGGGAAAGTTTTATTATTTCTAGATGAAATTCATCGTTTTAATAAATTGCAGCAGGATACGCTATTACCCCATGTGGAAAATGGCTCGATTGTTTTAATTGGAGCAACAACAGAAAATCCATTTCATGATGTCAATCCAGCGATTCGATCAAGATGCGGAGAAATCCTTCAGCTCAAGCGTCATAGCCAAGAAGATATCGCCCAATTAATCACCTCTGCACTTACCGATGAGGAGCGCGGACTTGGCAAAGAAAAAATCGTGATAACAAAAGAGCAAATCGACAAAATAGCCCTCGCTGCAAATGGAGACGCAAGAAAGGCTTTAACCCTTTTGGAATCCATCTTTTATGCTTCCGATGAAGTGGCTGAAGAGACAATCATAGAAGATCATATCATTGAACATTTATCAAAAAGAATCGGCGTATATGGAGATAAAGGGGGATCACACTTTTATAATCTATTATCCGCCCTTCAAAAATCCGTACGAGGCAGTGATGCAAATGCGGCGATTTATTATTTGGCACATCTACTGGAAAATGGCGATTTAATAGCGGTATGCAGAAGATTGCTCGTGATGGCATACGAGGATGTGGGTCTTGCAAATCCAGCTGTTGGCGCACATGTCTATGCAGCTACCGAATCTGCTAAAACCTTGGGCTTGCCGGAAGCGCGTATCCCTTTAGCGAATGCCGTCATTGAAATGTGTTTATCTGCAAAATCCAATTCGGCCTATTCCGCTTTGGATGCGGCGACTGCTGCCATCCATGAGGGGAAAACGGGGGATATTCCTCCCCATCTTCGCGATAGTCATTATGCAGGCGCAAAGACTTTAGGTCATGTTGGCTATAAATACCCCCATGACTATCCAATTGGTACATTTGGAGGCTGGGTAAATCAAGAGTACTTGCCTGAAAACCTTGTAAATATGGAATTCTACAAGCCTGTTTTGGCAGGTGAAGAAAAACGGAGTGCCGGCATTTATGAGAAATTAAAAACCTTCAAAAAAGAAAAGTAAAAGAAGGAGTTGTCCGCAATTTCGGATAACTCCTTCTTTCCTGTACCTTTCACGAAAATCACATAAATAAATTTTCAAAATGGGTTGTTATTTGAACGTACGAAACCCCTTTTAATAAATGTGTATCCAATCACCTTAAATAATTTAAGTTTGAGATTTTGTT
>DAMDNS010000100.1:6439-7945 GCA_032083605.1 Ureibacillus sp. | reverse complement strand
ATCCTCAAATTGCTTTGCCGACATTTGTCTTAATATGATTTCAGCCATCCTCATCCGTCCCCTTACTAGTTGGCTTTTACTTAGCTAACTTCTATTAGAAAACTTGGATTATCGCCATTTTTTTTAGCGATAAGCCTTAGTTGCAGTTATGTGAATAAGAAAGTTTTATATTTTCTTATTCGTCAAAAAAACGATAATCCCTTTTGGATTACCGCCATTATTGGTATTTCATTGAGTTGGCAATTTTAAGAAAGTCCTCTAGTTGGAAAACTTGATCTCCTTCGCTTTCCATACGAATGAAGTAAAGCATGCTATTTTGCTGGAACATCAGCTGTGTATCTGGTTTGTACAAGGCCTTGATTCCATTTCTTAATGTGTAGATCTGATCGTCGTTATCCTGGAAGGATTCAATAGGTGAATTATTTTGCTGTACTTGTATTTGGAGGGATAACTCCTGCTCTGGATTTTGATAGTTTAATTCGAGCTGATTATTATTGATATCCCCATCAATCCGGGTAATTTCAAAGGGATAATCATAAGGCATCAGGATATTGGATTTTATCTTGCTTTCGAACTGGTTAATGAGATTTGTTTCATTTAAATGTGGGTTTGAACCATCATAAACTACCCGAATTTCTGTAATTTTATCGTCCTCAATTGCGAATTCCCAGATAAACGCGATTCTTCCACTGCCCCTGCCTCTTTCATCTTCGAAATAAGTTATGACCACACTAACATTTTCTTCAGGTGAAGGCAGTCCCGTTACGCGAGCTATGGGCGTGTCTTCCCTAAGCTCAGGGATTTCTACATCGTGAGCAAGATAGGACCTCGCCCGCGCTTCATCATTTTTCATAAAATAAGCAATAACAAATTCACTCCCCCGTTCAACAGCAACAGGAGCTGCTTTTACCGGTTGAAGATGGATAAATATCAAGGTAAAAACAATTAAAATAGCTGCTTGTTTTTTCATTTTCATCACCATGATTAGATTATCCTTGATGGTTGATTTTATCCTTGGATTACTCCTGATTTCATTTTGGCAGCAATTTCTCGTATTTCATTTTACCTTTAAAGAAAACTTTATTTATTTTTAAAAATCCGTATAAGAAATAATGATTGCTCCATACTATTAAAGATTTCACTTCAAGTCCAATGAATTGGGAGGGTTAACCTGATGAGCGGGATTGAGCGTTTCTAAGGAATGATCTATCTGAATCGTGGATACAGTAAGTGCAATCAGACCCGGAGTTTTTTCCGGGTTTTTTATTTTTTTACGTATGAATTCTTCTATATGTTCCATACTATTAGAGATTTCACTTCAACTCCAATGAATTGGGAGGGTTAACCTGATGAGCGGGATTGAGCGTTTCTAAGGAATGATCTATCTGAATCGTGGATACAGTAAGTGCAATCAGACCCGGAATTTTTTCCGGGTTTTTTATTTTTTGCGTATGAATTCTCCGATACATTCCATACTATTAGAGATTTCACTTCAACTCCAATGAA
>DAMDNS010000100.1:0-6339 GCA_032083605.1 Ureibacillus sp. | reverse complement strand
TTGGGAGGGTTAACCCGATGAGTGCGAATGATCGTTTTCTCTAAGGAATCTAACTAAATCGTGGATACAATAAGTGCAATCAGACCCGGAATTTTTCCGGGTTTTTTATTTTTTGTGTATGAATCCTGTGATTCGATCCATACTATTAGAGATTTCACTTCAACTCCAATGAATTGGGAGGGTTAACCCGATGAGTGCGAATGATCGTTTTCTCTAAGGAATCTAACTGAATCTTGGTAATAGTGCAATCAGACCCGGAATTTTTTCCGGGTTTTTATTTTGAGGATAAAAATGATTTCGGCTTGAAATACATAGTTGGCATTGAATAATGTTATATGGTTGTTTCCCGAATTTTCAAATGCTGGTCACCATGAAAAATCTTTAGAATAAATTCTTTTGCCGGTACATCCAGTCTTTCGTAATCCATTAAAAATTCCCGGTTATCATACGGGACTTCTATAAATGAAACATTGATTTGTCCGGAATCACCAACCTGTATTGTGGAATATGGTGCTAACGAAGCACGATTACAGCCTAAAGAACCTGGATTCAGATACAGTCTTTCTTTCGATTTAAAGTGATGTACCGTATGGTGATGACCAAAGCAAACCACATCTACATTTGCGTGTTCGTAAAGTTTATCAAGTGCAAGTGTTGACGGACTTTCATCAATAGGCAGAAATTTACCGCTTTCATTTAAATGATAATGTACAAACAGAAAATTTTTTCCATTTATGGTTTCATATTTTTCCATTGGAATACTTGTTAGCTTAGGAATGAATTTCTTATCTAATTTCGAGGCAATCCATTTGTGGTGTGCGTTTTTTGTTTCAATTCCATTTGGTTCATGTCCCTCAAGGATTTTTAGTATATCTTCATCATGATTTCCCTTCACGAAAGATATGTTTTGATGGGAAAACAGCATCTCAAGCACTTCATTTGTTTCATGGCCAATCGCTATCAAATCCCCGAGACAATAGATATGCTGAATTTCCGGATCCTGCGCTATATGGTTTAAAACTGCTTTCAAGCCTGCACTATTTCCATGAATATCGGTAATAATTGCAATTTTGCCCCCCATTTTATTCACATCCCAATTAACTGAAATTGTAGCTTTCTATCTTCAACTTGGAAAATACTCCATCGGTTCTAGACAATGAACGTATCCGTTTTTTTGATAATATGGAATCGCTTCATCACTTGGCCATACAATGACAAACTCATATTCGTTTTCTTCAATCCAGTTATTTATGTAACCAAGTAATTTACTTCCAATCCCCATATTTCTGTAATCCGGAACCGTATAGACATTCGTCATGTAGGCAAATGGATGCGTAACTCTACCGGGGCGAGGCACTTTTTGTATCAATTCTATGTAAATGTGGGACACAATTTTCCCTGCTTCTTCTGCTACCCAGACAAACCATTGGCCACTCGATAGAGCTTTATCAAAAAAAGAAATGCATTCCTTGTGAAAATGGTCAAATGATGCAGTCCGTTTACTTTCGTCGTGTTCAATTGTAAAATCCCAACGCGTTTTGATTAATTGGTCGATGTCCTTTGCTTCTGCAAGTCGTATTATCATCTAACTCAACTCTCCCTAGTTTTAGAATTTAAAATTGACCGTTTATACAATACATTCAACAAAAAGCGCGTAAATCCTTGTAGAAAATACTATTTTTAGAAGTTGCCTAATTTAAATCTTTATGTTCCTGGCTTCGAATGATGATTTTATACGGAATTTTTTCAATCGATAGCTCTTTTATTTTTTCTTCAATTATTTTACTGGCATATTGTTCAATTTCTTCAATTTTTTCTTGGTTTGCGCTCCCTTTGTTCTCCTTTAAATTGGTTTTAATGATAATCTGCAGTGGTTCCGGCGAGAAAGAATAGCCAAACCCTCTATATTCCTCAAAGCCTTCTTCTATCTTTTCTGCTACAGCATCGAAAATTGGCAGCCATTTCGTATCACGGATTTCTTCCTTAGTTTGGGACCGCAGAGTCACATTAAAATCCACACCCGTCTTTGAATTGACAGTATCTTTTATTAATTTTTGAACCCGTTCTGTTTCAACACTTGGAAGCTCTTTTCCATCTACCCGTACAATTTCGATATATGGTTTTTCCGCTTTTGGGTCAACGATCATCATGTTCCTCCCAACCCCTTCCGATTCCAATATGGCAGATGTCGTGGCAGAGGCAGCATTAATGATTTCGGTAAATTGTGCGTCCACACTTGAGTTTGCTTCTATTTGCGAGTCTATCTTTTCCTCGCCAGTATTATTGGAGCAAGCTGCCAAAATGATTATCATAGGTAAGATTAGTATTTTTTTCACTTACTTCCCCCTCTTCGTTACTTATCCATATACTATAAATACTTTTAAAATACCTTACTTATTACATTCCATAGCTTGAATAAATTAAATGCCAGCACGTCTATAGAAAAACGTACTGGCACGATACTTTTATTTTTATTTTTGGATTAATTTTTTATCAGAAATATGAAACTGAACATCTGCTATATTGGCTATAAAATGCTTGTCATGCGAGACAAACAGGATTGTACCTTTATATGATTCAATAAAGCTTTCTAATGCTTGGATTGCTTGAATATCCAAGAAATTAGTTGGTTCATCTAATAGCAAAATGTTATATTCCCCTAAGAATAGCTGACAGAGCTGTAGACGAATGGCCTCTCCACCACTTAGCGACTTCACCTTTTTTTGTAGGTCGGTTCCGACGAAGCCCATGGAATGCAGGGCACTCCGCAAGAATCCTTCCTCGTAGGATGACCGGTTTTTTAGATATAGCAGGACCGTTTCATTGCTCTCAAACTGATAACTCATTTGCTTGAAGAAGCCGATTTTTGCTTTTGGGGAGATGGTGAACCCAGGTCCCTTCTCAGCTATATATTGAAATAAAGTACTTTTTCCGCTGCCGTTGTTTCCTGTAATGGCAATTTTCTTACCTAAAGGAATTTGGAAGCTTACGTCCTCCAGCAATATTTTATCCTCCACATGGATGGTTATCCTGTCAGCCATAATCGGAAACTTATTATGCAATTCCAATGTGCTCGATTGATGGAAGACAATTGGTTTCTCCTCCCGTATCCCGTCAACTGCATGAAGTTTTTCTATACGATGCTCGATGGCTTTTGCTGCACGCTGTATAGCTTTTTGACCTGTACCTTTCGATTTTGTTTCAAACATGCGATTTGCTTTTGCCTTCGATTCCTTTTTGGACATAGACGATGCGTTGGCGATTCTCTCTGCAGTTTTCATTTTTTCTTCGGCTGCTTTTTCAAGTCGATTTTTTTCTTTTAGATATTGTTCATACGCTTGCACTTGCTGCTCCCGTTCCAGCTGTTTTTTGGCAATATACTCACTGTAGTTTCCTGCATATACATTGACCTTACCGTCATGTATTTCCCAAATTGTTGTGACGAGTTCATCCAGGACAGCTCGATCGTGACTGATTAGTATGAGAGCGCCATAGTAATAGCGCAACTCATCCAGGAGAAACGAAATCCCCTCCTGATCCAGATGTGTGGTCGGTTCGTCTATTAATAGGACCTCGCAATAATGGGAGAAAAGTTGCGCAAGCTTTAGTCTCGTCTGCTCGCCTCCACTAAGATTGTCATGTTGATTTTGAACAAGTAATTTCCCTAACAATTTAGGATCCGCTTTAGTTGCACTTGGTGCTTCGACTTGCTCAAAATAACCAAAGTCTACATGACGATTCACCTTGCCTTGCGAAGGTTGAATCATGCCTGCTAGAAGCTTTAGTAATGTGCTTTTGCCTACGCCGTTTTTTCCAACGATGCCGATTCGATCGAATTGATACACCGCCAACCGATTAATTTTTAATATTTCTTTATCTAAATAATTTACTTCTACATTTTCTAATTCAATACAAATTTGTTCCATTTTCGCTACCTCCGAAATTTTGATATTTCGTATCGATAGCTAGAATCTAGAATCGATACGAGCTTCTAAATCAAGCTCGCATCAAAAGAATAATAACCACATTTGGGTGTCCCCCTACAAATTTTTTAAAAACAAAAAACCACAGACTGCTCGCCTGCGATTTTGAGTAAAGGAATATGCCCCTCTTTTATATTCAAATTGAATGCAAAAAAGAAAGACAGAGTGATCCACCTTTCTTCATATTACACCTTATCTGAAATTGAAGATTATTAAAAAAGGACAGACTAATCCCGTTTACTCTGCTAACATGCACAGAGCGTTTGACCATATTCAATTACTGGTTCAAAGCTTGGAAACGTAGTCTCATAGAATGTGTCATTTTTTAATAATCCTCCTTAAAGTAAAATACAGTAACATTATATAGGTTGGTTTGAAATAAAGTCAATTTTTAAAAAAGCAGCTAAGCCTGCCCCTCTTTATCTCTTCCACTTCAAATTATCGAAAACTGATCCTGTTCTAGCTCAGCTGCCTCTCATTTCCTCCATAAAGTTTTGGCAATTGATAAGCCAAGACGTGCAGCTTTGTTTGGTATATGGACTGGTTCGGCTGGTATATTGTCGATTCATGCTCACTACGGTTCATACTCCGCTCTTAAAATACCCGTTACTAGTTTAATTTTAATTCCATAAATTTTGCATCTTGGATCGGATTAAATATATATGGCAAAATCTCGTAAAATCCTAAGGAACGATATAAGCTCTGTGCTTTCTCCATCGTTGAAAGTGTATCCAGTCTCATATAATCATAATTAAGAATGCGGGCTTCACTAATGATTGCCTCAATAAGACCTTTTCCAATTCTAAGCCCTCTGTACATATCACGAACATAAAGTCTTTTCATTTCGCAAATACGATTTTCAATCTTGCGGAGAGCAACACATCCTGCAACCTGTGCATTCACCGTTGCCAAGATGATGACTCCATCAGGAGGTGCATACTTTCCCGGCAAACCCTTGAGTTCCGTATTAAAATCTTGAAAGCCGAGGTCTATGGATAAAGAACCGGCATAGTCTAGAAATAGTATTTTCACATCCTCTAACATGTCTTTGTCGATTACACGTTTATACTCAATTAAATTATCCTTTTCTTTAATCAATAGATTCACTTTCCTCTCTTTTCTATAAGCTTTGCAATAGCTTCACATTTCTTAATCGCCCATAGGTAATGATGGGAGGTGTTTGCTGCAAAGTAGCTGTATAAGTTGCTTGTTTTTGTCCACTTATAGTATTTTTTTGTCATGATTTCTTCATTGCTATGTGATTGGATCAGTTCCACGATTCTTTCATGGCTTAACTTCAGTTTTTTTATGGCTTGGTTTAGTGTTACATCTTGATAGTTTTCCCAGATTTGCCTATTCAGGAGTTTGATCGTGCTCCATTTATAACCTGGGGCTGGCATTAACGGTGTATCTCCATCCATACCTTCCCTATACCAACGCTCAAGCATCGCGTGCCATTCATATAAATGCATCAATACATCGCGGAAGCTCTTGTCTCTTTCTTCTATTTCAACAGAAATGCTCCGTTTTCGGCTGGGTACTGATTCGATAATTTCAAGCAATGCTTTAAAATTTTTTTCGCTATTATCTAATAAAATTTCTTTTTCACTTTTGGCCATCATGTCAATTACCTCTTTTTTAATAACAAATTTCCCGATTTCGAAACTCTGCTCATTCCCGAACGTATATAATGTTAACCATTCATCAGACAAGGAGGGGCAAGATGCTAATAGCATTTTATAGTACGCTAGCAATCTTTTTTATATTATTTCTATTCGCTTTAGGTTATTTAATCCATCTTATAAAACGAAAAGCTGCAAGTGGCGGCAATATCCTGGCCCTAGCCTTCTTCATAGTATTATCAGGTGTTGTCTCCGGCATTTATGGCTTCGACTTTATTAAATTGCAAGCAGGAGAAATACATTCAGCACAAGGCGAGTGCTCCATTGAATTCAATGCAAATGGAAAAAGTATTGCAACGACTACAATTGAACTAGACGAAAAAGTCTACCAAATAAAAGGCGAGTCATATAAGCATCTTCCGGATGGAATTTATCAATGTGAAGTACACTATTTGCCGATTACCAAGATTATTCAATCGCTGCACATAGAATAGTAGTTTCTAAAGTGTCCCCTTAAATTTCTCCGGCTTTGTTACATAGCTTTCAATAATAAATCCGCAATTGGTACAAATAATATATTCGACATCCGATCCAAAGCTCATCCTGGATGGATACATGGCAGCATATCCACTATGCTTGCCTTTTCCCAATTCTTTGCCGCCGCATTTTGGGCATTCTGTTGCTATCTTGGAATTTCTCATTTCAAAGCCTCCTTTAGATTTATCTATAGCTTT